>CALGOL010000245.1 GCA_937960755.1 uncultured Azospirillum sp. | reverse complement strand
CCAGCATGCCCACGCCGTCCACCAGTTGTGTCACGCCGGCGGCGCGCGCCTGCCGGGCCAATCCGTCCAAGGTCGGGGTCAGGGCGTCGCCTTCGCAACGGCGGCGCAGCAACGTGCGGGCGTTGGCGATTTTCGTGGCGACCAGCGTGCGGGCGAAGGCAAGGGAGCGTTTGGGATCGTCCGCCAAGCGGTATTGCGCCAGCCGCAGCGTCGCCTGTCCGTGTCCGCCAAGCGCCGCGCCGTGCAACCAGCCGCTTGCCGAATGCCAGGCGATGGGGACGCCCCGCGCCAGCAGCGCATGAATGCACGGCGTGGTGACCGTGACGTTTCCCAGCAACGCCAACTGCGCCACTTCGTCCAACCGGACGCCGCGGTCGGGGCCGTCTTTGCGCGTCACCATCAGCCGCTCGCCGGTCAGGCGCACCGTCGCCCCCTCATCTTGCACCAGCACGGGAACGCAGGCGGCCGAGGAGGCGAGCGCGGCCGCCCGGCCGTCCTCGGCGACGCCGCCGTCCCTGCCGGCGGGGAGCGCATTGCGCAATAATCGGGGTAAACGGAACTTCATCGGGGCGGCGCTCCACTGGATGCGGTAGAGGCAGTTTGACGCCTCCAAGCCCCTTGGCTGCGGCCGGCAATTTTGCCGCCGCCGTCGCCGCCGTCGCCAGCTTTTATGGTGAACGCATGGAACGGCGCCGCCCGTCGGCGCTCAAGCAGCCGCAAGCATGACGACGCATGGGAGGGACGAACGATGAGCTACGTCTATAGATTATGGTGCGTTTTGCTGCTGGTCTATCTGCTGGCGATGGGGATGCTGAACCGTGAAGCGATTTTGCGCCCGGAGCCCCACGATTTCGCCGCCGCCTGGGAATACGGGGTGGCCAAGAACCTGCACTGCGCCTTTCCCCAGGTTTTCGTCTGTAAAGGCGATCCGGCGGCGCTCTTCGCGCTGCAAAGGAACCGGCTGCTGGAGGAGGACTTCAACCTGATCGTCACGTTCGCCGTGCTGCCGATGGCTTCGCTGGCGGCGTTGGTCATCGCGGAAAAGGCGGTGACGGTCGCCTTGTTCATCGCCGCTTGCGCCCTGGCCGCCCGGTTCGTCTTAACGAGCGGAGCGTGAGGATGCCGAAGAACGTCACTCCCGCCGTTCTGATCGCCGGCCCGCTGGGAAAGACGGCGTGCGCCGTCAATCTCGCCCTGTTGGCGGCGCTGCCGTACGCATGGTTCCAGCCGGTTATGAAGCTGTCGACGCCGTTTTTGGTCAGCACCGAGATCTCCATCGCCCGCGGCGCTTATGAGCTGTATCGGTCTGATCTTTTCCTGTTTCTGGTCGTTTTCGTGTTCGGCATGGCCATGCCGTTTCTCAAAATCCTTTTGTATGCTTATCTCTGGCTGGCGCCGTTGCGGCGGGCGCC
This sequence comes from uncultured Azospirillum sp., assembly GCA_937960755.1. Taxonomy (GTDB): domain Bacteria; phylum Pseudomonadota; class Alphaproteobacteria; order Azospirillales; family Azospirillaceae; genus Azospirillum. Next base: position 56,245 of record CALGOL010000245.1, on the reverse strand, counting down.
GCTTTTGCTCGCGACGGGCGAGATCATGGCTAGGCTGTCGATGACCGACGTCTTCGTCTTCGCGCTTTTTCTGGTGGTTTTCAAGCTGCGGCGCATGGCGTTGGTCGAGGTGATGAGCGGACTGCACCTCTTCACGCTGGTCATTCTGGCGTCGCTGGCGGCGTCGCTTTATACGGCGCGCTGGTTCGGCCGCGCGTTTCCCGCCGCCAACGTCGATCCGCCCGCTTCGACATGACGTCGCCGCGCCGCCGCGGCGCACGGGCAATCCAAACCGGGAGAAAATCCAATGCTGGTCGTCACCCATTCCGGACGTTTTCACGCCGACGACGTTTTGGGCTACGCTATTCTGCGGGCCGCGCTGGGGGAACAATTCGCCTTTCGGCGCAGCCGAGATCCCGGCGTGATTGCGGCGGCGGATCTGGCCTTCGACGTCGGCGGCGGCCCGTACGACCATCACATGCGCGACGGCGGAGAACGTCGGACGGATGGAACGCCGTACAGCGCCGCCGGGTTGCTTTGGCGCGACTTTGGACGACAGGCTTTGGCGACGTGGCTGCCGGTCGGCGCCGATGCCACAATCATTGATTGTATTTGGCGGATGCTGGATGAAACGTTGATCGTCGCCATTGATCGCATCGACAATGGTTGCGAAGCGGCAAGACCGGATTCGGTCGTCCGAATGCTTGGAGCGTTCAATCCGCCATGGAATGCCGATCGAAGCGCCGACGCCTGTTTTGCCGACGCTGCGGCCATGGCCGCAACATGGATCCGGCGCGCCGCCGAGCAGGCCTGCGCGACAGCGTCCGCGGCAGCCTTGGTCCTGGCGGCAGTTCAGCCCGACACGCCGAAAATCATTGAATTGCCGGCCCCGATGCCATGGATCGACGCCGCCCATACTCATGGCTTGCCGGTTTTATACGCTCTTTATCCCGAGCGGGCGCCGTCGGACGGGTCCAGTTCATGGATTGTCGCCACAATGCCGACCGAGCCGGGCGGGCTGCTACCCCGTCAGCCGCTGCCGGAATGCTGGGCCGGACTTGCCGATGATCGACTGCGAGCCGTCACCGGCGTCGCTGACGCCGTCTTCTGTCATCGCAATCGTTTTCTCGCGGTAGCGTCCAGTCGTAGCGGCGCGTATCAGCTTATTGCCGCAGCACAGGCGGCTTCGGATGGCGCAACGGACGATCTAAATGATGAAAAGCCGCATCTTGCGACGTAGCGCCGTTGCTCGCCGACGCAGTATATTGCTCCTTGGGAACTCCCCAATAATAACCGATGGTAAGTATGTAAAATGATCGGTCGTCGTTCATTTTGTACAGCAATAGGCGCTGTCACTGCCCTTTTTGCGGCGCCTGATGGAGCCGATGCTTTGGCCCTTGCGGGCACGTCGTGGTCTGACGCTGGGCAGGACTACGGCATTGATCCGCTGATGCTTTACGCCGTGGCATTACAAGAATCGCACCGCGTTTACGGGAATGTGGTCAAACCTCACCCCTTCACGCTGTCGACGCCGTCCCGAACAAGGCGGCCAGAAACGTACGGCGAAGCCGCTCGCATTCTTGGCGGCATGACGGCGGGCGAGTTGGCGAAACTTGATGTCGGCTTGATGCAGATTCATTTGGCGGACCACGCCAAGAAAGCTCCGCGCGTTGTCGATTTTCTGAACCCGGCGGTCAATGTCCGCGTCGGCGCATCGATCTTGCGTGAAGCGCTCAATCGCGCCCCAGGCGATCTGGAGTTGGGGATCGGTCGCTATAACTGCTGGGGAGACGAGCTGACGGCTCGGAAATACGGGCGGCGGGTGCTGGCCATCTATTTCAATCTGCGGACACTTTAGGCCCCCCTTCCCTCTTCCCGGCTGGTGCAGACATGATGTTTGTCCGATTCATTTTGTTCGGCGTCGCGATGCAATTGGCCCGGTCGCCGCTGACTATCTTTCTTGTCGGCATGGGCTCCGGGATGTACCTGGAATTCAGCGTCCCAGGATTGACGGCGTCTGGGGTTGCTTGGGCGCAGGGAAAACTGCTCTCCTGGACCGCCGGGGTTTTGTCCGGCTTCTGGTATTAGCTGCCGCGGACGAAGAACAACGCTTTACCGCCCTGCAATAACAAAGGGTACGGGATGAAAGAGGGTTCCCCCACTGAGTCGTTACGGTGCGCCATTGTATTAGGCGCAACATAGATCGCTATCCATTCCGGCAGGCGGGCGGACGCTTTGCGCAGCACCTCAAGATCAGGAAAAACCGCGCGGAATTTTGACCGGAACTCCCGGTTATCGATAAAGGTGGCCGATATGCTGGCCATGCCTTGCGTGCGAACATATCCCCAAGCCGGATAGCCTCCGAGTAGCGCCGGCGCTCGCGTTTCGACCGGTGGAACAGGCAGGGCCGCCACATAGCGACATGCCACCTTCTCCAAATCACAGTCGCCGCCTTTGATGCGCCAGGAAACCTCGACGCCGTCGTAAGCCGTGGGGAAAAGCGCCTTGCCCGGGCGATATGATTTGGTCTTACGCTCGGTGCGCTCCACCCGGTATCGGTCCGGGAGGCGGGTTTCCTGCAGCGCCGCTGCCAGAGCTTCTTGAACGCGAGAATCAATTAGCCGCCATGCTTCAGTTTCTGAAGCCGCCAATTCCTTCGGCGCCCAGGCGAGAATGAGCGTTGTTCCTGATGCGCTCGCCGGCCCGGGTCCGTCGAAAAACATTGATGCGAAACCGAGCGCGCCGGCCGCCGCGCTGCTGATGCCGAACGGAGGGCTAAGCGCGTTCAGCCCGCCGACAAGGGCGGCGGAGGGCAATGTGGGCGAGATGCCGGTGGTGCCGGCTGACTGGGGAGCTTCAGCATCCTTCAAGCCAAGAAGATCGGCCGCTTGGACAAGCTGAAGCGCTCGGGATGCGTCGCCGGGGCTGCGCCGGTCTATGTCGCCGCCTGAAACGCACGCGGTCGCGAGAAAAGCGACGGCGCAAATCAACAGAGGGCCTATCGTCTGTCTTGGAGCGATGGTCATGCTCTTTCCACGCGACATAGTCGCCGTCACCAATTCAGCGGCCAATTTAACGACGCGGATTAAGGAAATCTATTCAAAATCAACGAAAGCCGGCGGCCATGAATCGGCTTTGATCGTGTTCTTCAGGCGGGCGAAAAAGACGATCACAGATTTCGGTCACTTCCTTGATCGGCATGGGCTCACACACACAGGCCGCCGGTTCGCCGGTTCCCGCCCCGTATGCGATGTAACTGCCGATTTCGCTAATCACGTCTCTGGTGATGAGCTGCAGCGGAAGCGTCGCCTTCGCCACCTGGAGTGATGCATCGGCGAAGTATGGGTTTTGAGCGAAGTCGGTGGTCTTTAGTTTTTGGTAAAAATCGCACTCCCGTCCCCTGTATTCGCCATTCACCGCCGTCCTGATCGGCTGAAACACGATCAGGCCTTCTGTGGAGACCAGAGGCGCTGTCGCCGCCCGCAGTACGGTCGAAAGATCCTCCGTGCGGGCGTAATAGGCGCGGACGGCCGCCGTCGCCGCTCCCCAGCCGTCGCCGGCAGCGCTAGGGAGCGGCGGCGACTGCGCAAGAGCGACGTTCGCGCTTGCGCAGATCGCCACGAAGCTGACAATCGCCGCGGCAAAGTCGAAGGCCCTGCTGCGTCGGTGGATCATCGGCGCCCCTCCCCCGTCATCCGCGCTTGGGTGATCGCGCGGGTGAGGTCCTCAATCGAGACAAGCCCCGGCATCAACCGATCATGGCCACGAACGTGGAAAAACGGCGTGCCGCCGATCTTCAGCGAGCGAGCCAACGCGCCATCCTTTTCAACCGCATCAATGACCTGCGTCGAACCTGCGTCCCGTTTCAGGGTCTCGACGTCAAGGCCCAGTTCTCCGCCGATGCGCCACAGATCCGCTTCCGTGAAACGATCCATTTCATAAAGCGCATCATGAAAGGCAAGGAATTTGCCTTGGAGGCCCGCCGCCCGTGCAACGCGCGCCGCCGTGGTTGACAAGGGGGAAAGAATGGGGAAGTCGCGGTAAACGATCTTCAGGTCAGGATGCGCAGCGCGCAGCGCCGCCAGCATCGGCTGGGCTTTGCGGCAAAAGCCGCAATTGAAGTCGGCGAAAACAACCAGTTCCGCCTTGGCGTCGTTTGGGCCGACCGAGACCCCGCCGCCGAAGATTTCAGGCTCGCGGGCGCGAAAGTCTTCCAGCTTCGGCTGATTGGCGGTTCGCTGTTCAGCCATGTAGGCGTTGACCGCGGCGACTATGTCGGCCGGGTGGGATTTGATCCAGGCGGCGATGGCGGCGTCCAGGTGGTCTGACGGCGGTTGCTCGGATTTGGCGGCTTTCTCGAGCCTGGCCACGCTCGCTTCGAGCAGGTTCAAAGCCGCCGCCGATTCCTCTCGGCTCCCGGATGCGATGGCCGCTTGAAGTGCGGAGATCGCGATCGTAACGCCTTTGTCGGCGGGCGCCCCGGCGAAGGCTGCGCCTGTTGTCGCTAATCCGGCCAAAAGTCCGGTAATGAAGGTTGTGCTCAATTTTGTAAAGAATGGGCGGCATGAAGCGCTGTTGCTCGCTTTTTGGAAAATCTGCATACTGCTGCATCTCCTTGATTATGCTCATGTCAATTATTATTTTAGTCACGACGGGCTTGAGCCGCGACATTGGAAAATGCAGATTATTCTCATTTATCAGAATGAATTGGGAAAGTTAATCAACGGGCTCGAACGCACCGGTTCCTATCTTCAACCACGCCTCGCGGGAATTTTTCTGCCGACCGCGTGGCGACACAATAACCACGACCTCTCTCAGAATAGAGAGGCCACTCATTGCCTCAAGCCCGCTGGGATCATCCATGCGAGCTGATGGCGGCGGTTTCGAAAGTTCGCTGACTGAGCAAAGCTCTCTGCCTTCGGGTCATGTATTCATAATGGCCTGCCAATTTTCTACGACTATTAATCAAATAATTTTGATTTAAGTATGGCATTTATCATTATAGCAATACAAAAAGCAGTGAAGGATAATTCTGGCAAAACCAGGATTATCCTATCAATCAGCTTGCCAATGCCGTTTTCTTTCTGTTCTCTATACTTTTCTGTCTCACCTCTATATATATTCTCATGAGATCTTTCCAGGAGTGTCTTTCCGTCCGGAAGATAATTTTTTCTCACTTCACTTACTCCTTAATTGCGGCGATCTCGCGCTAGTTGGCAACCATCGCATCGTACCACATTATGTCTTTTCGGCACACGGCCATGGTTTGTGCTCCCGTTGGGCGACGGAGGTTTCTGGATCAGGCGGCAGCCCGCGCCGACTGCAAATCGATGTCCAACTCGTACAGGGCCATGAGGCCGCGTCGCTCCATCTCGGCATCAATCACGGAGATGCGGTCAGTATCGGCGATCTGCGACCGGATGTGGTGGTGCGGTCGGTGCTTGTAGCCCCTCGGGTCGATGCTCCAGCGCTGCATGTAGTTGGCAGCGTGGCTGTAGGCCCAGGCGTTCACCAGCGCCTTGTCATCCAGGTCGCGGACGCGGCAGCTCGCGCCCCAGGCGTGCTTCAGCAGCGAGGCGACGCTGGGCGCCTGGGAGAAGCAGATCGTCTTACGCTTGGCCGGGGGAGCCTCATCCAGCGCCGGGCCGCCGTTGTGGCCCATGGTTGGGGTGCCTGGAAAGAGAGACATCTGCAGCATGGAAATCTCCGCAGCGGGGGGGGGGGCTGGACGGTTATTCACTGTCTATTTCCGCTATCAGCCCTTCAACCGTCCCCTGCAGATCCGCGATGATGGTATCCAAATCGACCCCGTCGGCCTTGGTCTTGGAGATCAAGTCGTCGAGTTCGTCGATAAAAACCATATGCTTATTTTCTCGTATTTGCAGGTTGGTGGCGTTTCGTGGATGATCAGACGGCAGTCTTGGTTTCGATCTCGACAGCGGTCCGACGCGCGGTCAGGCAGTCGGCGGAACCGGGTTGGAAGTCACTGCAAGCTGACGGCCGTCTCGCGTAGTAGGCGCAGCGGACAGAGACACCAATCTCACCGCGCAGGGCCGCGCACCGGTCACCAACGCTGTGCATGCAACGCATGCCATCCTCCGCCTCCCAACTGGCGAAGCCCATACGATGACGAACCGAGCGCGTGAGGTGCCGCGGTGTGCAATCGTCCGGCTCGACACGCACTGCCCACAACTTCGTCTGGCAACAGGCGCCGCAGGCAGTGCAGTCGAAAGGGGCAGGCGTGGTCATCGATGCGGTTCTCGACACTGGCGGCGGTTGATGGATAGGTCAGTCCAGGGCGGGTCCGGCCGCCGTCTGGGCGTTTCGGAACTCAACCACATAGACGCCGATGAGGCGACCGTTGCGCTCGGTGGTCTCGACATAGACCGGGCGTGGATCGCCATCCACCTTGCGGTATTCGTGGCCGATAATGATGGGCTTGCGCTGCACGATCCGCTCCCTCGGTTGGTGGCGCATCGCGCCGTGTTCGTAGTTGTAATGTCGCATAACTCGTGGCACCCTGAAAGGGCAAACGAGTTATGAGACATTAACAAATTCCGATGGCTGATAGAGGCTATATCCGGGAGACGCGCAGCGGCCCCACCATGGACGCCCAAGAGGCGGCGGTGCGGGCGGCTGGCGTGATCCGCGCTGATTGGATCTACGCCGACCGGCTCCCTCCGAAGCGGCAACACCGGGCGGTCGCCTCCGAAGCGCTGGGCGAGCGAACCTTGATCGTCCGCCAGATCCACGAAGGTGGCCGCATCGTTGTGCCGTCGCTCGACCGGTTGGGCATCAGTGCCATTGATATCGTGCGGACGATCTCCACGGTCGCGGCCAAGGGCTGCGGCGTGCTGGCAGTGGATACCGGCAAAGTCTACGACGCCTCGACGCCGGCCAACGTCATCCTCGACGACGCCGCGGAAGCGGAAGCGGCGCTGAAGCGGGAGCGCATCCGCAAAGCCGCCGCGGTGAAAGCCGCGCGTGGCGTGAAGGGTGGCCCGAAGATGAAGGATCTGCCGCCCGAGGTTGAGCCCCAGGCGCGTCAGGACTGGCTGGAGAACGTCGCCATGAGCCGCGCCGATGTGGCGAAGAAGTATGGGCGCTCGACGAGCTGGTTTGATCGCCGGTACGGCGAACGTGGCATGATGAGCAAACGCGGCCGGCGCAAGCCGGCATCCACATGAGGAGAGATGAAGCGCCGCGCCGCAGTGGAGCCCATCATCGGCCATCTCAAGGCCGATTGCCGTATGGGACGCAATTTCCTCAAAGGACGCGACGGCGGCCGCATCAACGCCGTCCTCGCCGCCGTCGGCTTCAACTTCCGTCTTCTCATCCGCTGGCTGGCGGCGTTTGTCGTCCTGTTTTTGGCAGCCGCCTTTGCACCCCAAAACGACGAAAAACCCGCCTGAATTTGCTCAAGGCGGGTTCTTCACGGGGGACTATTGATACTCGCACAACGTCGACGCAGAAGCCCAGACTGAGCCAACGCAGGATAGGGATATTGACAACCTGGGTGTCGGATAAGAGAATGGGGCATTTGATATCAACCTGAGGCATCATGTCTATCGCGCCCTCTCTCGCTTTTGTGGCCTATCCATCCCGCGACGAAGCGCTGATGCAGACCATTCGGGAGGGTGTGTCCCATGCGAACGCACTGCCCCTGCAGGTCCGGTATGAGCCATGGGTGTTCAATGACATCGCCGGCAATCCGCTAGTATCGCCCATCCTCGCGCGGATCGACGAGTCAATATTTGTTGTCGCCGACATCACGTACCTGAACCTCAATGTCGTATACGAGGTCGGGTTCGCAATCGGACGCGGTAAGCGGGCGTTCCTAGTCCGCCACCGGAAGATCGACGGCGACCGAGCCTTGGCCAAGGAGGCGGGAATATTCGATACCCTTGGCTACCACGAGTACGAAACGCACGATGACCTTAAGCACCGTTTGGCGAGCCACATCGATCCGACACCGCTAGCCTTTGGATCGGCTCTCGACCGGAAGGCTCCGGTGTACATCGTCGAACCGCCGACGCGTACCGCAGCGGCCACACGCACCACCTCGCGAATCAAGAAGGCTGCCTACCGTTATCGCAGCTTCAATCCGAGCGAGGACGTACGCCTGTCCGCTACCGACGCTGTGCGTCAAGTCGCCGCCTCCGCGGGCGTCGTAATGCTAATCCAAGAGACATCGGTAGATGGCGCCGTGGTCCATAATATCCGCGCGATGTTCGTGGCCGGCCTCGCCGACGGCATGGGGAAACCGACCCTGCTCCTTGCCCCGGCAGGCTACGACGCGCCATTAGACGTTCGTGACGCGGTGAGGAGTTATCGCCACCCTGATGACATTAGCGAACACGTCGCCGCCTTCTGCCCCGAGATAACCGACCACCTTCAGCAGGCTGACCCTCCGCCCATTGAGACCGGCGGCGTCCTACAGTCCCTTAGCATAGGCGACCCTACCGCTGAGAATGAGATGACGACGCTCGCCAACTATTACCTGCGCACCGACCAGTACCAGCGAGCGTTGCGCGGCGAGGTGAACTTGGTGGTCGGTCGTAAGGGATCCGGCAAGACCGCGCTGTTCATCCAACTGCGCGACAAGGTCCGCTCCGACCGGCGTAACATCGTTGTCGATCTGAAGCCCGAGGGCTACCAACTCCTGAAGCTGAAGGAAGACATCCTTTCGTATCTCACCGATGGTGCGCGCCAGCACCTGATTACCGCCTTCTGGGAGTACCTCATCTTGCTCGAGGTCGCGTACAAGCTCCTCGAGAAGGATCGTGCTGTGTACAAATTTAACCACGAAATTCACGATCTCTATCTTGATCTCGATGGATCATACCGTGTTGGTAACTTCTCGGCGGAAGGTGACTTCTCAGAGCGCCTTTTGACGCTGTCGCAGCAGATTGCCGAACAGTACAAAGGGCGCTACGGACAGGAAGACGGCCGCAAGCTGACCGCACAGCAGGTGACGGAACTCCTCTACAGTCATGACATCCGGCAGTTGCGGCAGAAGCTCTCTGCTTATCTTGAGCGCAAGGAGTCCGTCTGGGTGCTCTTCGATAACTTGGACAAGGGCTGGAGCACCCAGGGCGTGGACGTGATCGACGCCATCGTACTCCGTTGCCTCATTGATGCTGGCCGCAAGGTCGAGCGGGAGATGCGTAAAGCGAACCATACATTTCATTGCATCGTGTTCGTCCGAAACGACGTGTACGACCATCTGATGAAGAACAGCGCTGACTACGGCAAGGAGATGCGGGCACCATTGGATTGGACGGATACCGATATGCTGCGGGAGATGCTGCGCCTGCGGCTGGTGTCCGGCTTCGATGGCCGAGCCGCGGACATGGCCTTCGATCAAATCTGGCATACCGTGTGCGCGTCGCATGTGCGCGGTGAAGAGAGCTCCAGTTACATCATCGCTCGCTCGCTCATGCGCCCCCGGAACGTCCTTAAAATCGTCAACCACAGCCGCGGCTTTGCAACTAACTTCAACCGCCAGAAGATTACAGATGAGGATATTGTGAAGGGCCTGAAGGCATACTCACAGGATCTCCTCGTTGAATTGGATCATGAACTAGCAGACGTCTTTCCTGAGGCACCGAACCTGCTCTACCATTTTGCGGATGCGGCGAGCGCGCTCTCGGGACCGCAATTGAAGGGATTGATCACAGAGGCCGGTGTTGGGGTCGATGCAGTCGATCGGGTCATAGACTTCCTCCTTTACTACGGCGTGGTCGGGCTGCGGGCAGCGGGTACCGAGTTCTTTATCTACGACATCAACTATGACGTGAAGCTGCTAAAGATCCGAGCCAGCAGACTGGGCGATGCTGCCACCTACATCGTGAACCCGGCATTCTGGCCAGTTTTGGGAATCCGCGAAGCAGAAGAAGCGCCTCCCGAACAGTCAAGCCCCTTATATTTGGAATAAGAGTTGGGGGGCGTATGCCAATATGAACCGTCATCGATTATCCATCCAGGATCCTGAACCGATCAGTCGACAGCCTCCGGAGGACGCCGATAATCCGGAGGCACTTGATCCCGCCGCGGCATTTGCATTGGGGCATGGCGAAGCATCTGGCCCAGCCTGGTCAACCGCCGTCCGGCGCTGAGATGCCCGGGCAGCCATTGACCTGCCGCTGTCTATCAATGGAGAGCGAGCTGCGAGATGCCGAAGAATCCGGAAAACCTCATCACCCTGCCTCAAAAACTGTATGTCGCCGATGTTCGCACCCTCTACTCGCAATGCAAACATATGGTCGATTTCCGTGGCTACAGCGAACTATATCTCGATGCCGAAGAGATGGAGCTTGCGTTTCCCGACACCATGCTGCCGATCGTCGCCTTGATGCAGCGCTACCAGGAGGACGGCGTTCGTATTCGTTTGAAACTGCCCCGTAACGCTGCGCTCGCACAACACTTTGTGAACTGCAACTGGGCGCATCTGATTGATCCGACACAACCGTTAGGGGACAGGGACAACGGCCGGGACCTACCGACTCATGTATTCGCCAACGGACAGACGCAGCACCGTTTGGTAAATCTAGCTATTGACCGGATCCTACGCACGACTACGCACTTATCCCGCGAACACTTGAGCGCCATCGAGTGGTCGCTCAACGAGATCACCGACAACGTGCTGGTCCACTCCGCCAGCACCGAGGCAGAGATGACGGCCAAGGCCACCGGTCACGGGCTAATGCAACTCAGCATCCGGCGAGCCAGCCAGGAGATTGAGTACGTTGTAGCCGACAGCGGTTTAGGTATCCCGCATTCTTTGCGGACCTGCGTGAACTCAGACTGGGACGACCGTACTGCTCTCACCGAAGCCATTAAGGAAGGGGTGACCCGTGGCACCGGCATGGGCAACGGCCTCTATGGCTCGTTTCGGATCTGCGCAACCAGCGGAGGAGCCTTCACGATTAACTCGGGTCGGGCTTATCTTTCCTGGATGAGGTCCGGTCACGTTCGCGTCGAAGGGGACCATAGGTTCTTTCCTGGAACTGCCGTTATGGCGGCCATCAGCTATGCAAGACCACTGGTACTGGCGGAGGCATTGCGATTCCGCGATCGCCCGTGGATTCCGGTTGACCACATTGAAACCACCTATGAGGATCAAGAGGACGGGGTCATTATGTTCCCTCTCGCGACCGAGGCAGAAGCCCTGGGTAGTCGTCGCTGTGCGGCCAACGTTCGGACGAAGCTATGCAACTTGATTGCTATGGCGCAGGCTAAGCGCGCCATTATTGACATGGCAGAGGTTCCACTGCTCTCCAGCAGCTTTGCCGATGAGGTATTCGGGAAGATGGCGCTCGCCCTCGGTCGCGAGGGGTTCGAACGGCTGGTGGTCTTCCGTGCCTGCAGCGACACAAATCGCAGCCTGATTGCGCGTGCCATCGACGCTCGGCTCTTCCAAGCTTCCGCCACACTTGACCGCTCACATTGATCCAGAAAAGGAGCAAGGCGTGCCATCAGGATCGAATGGGCCTCCAAAGCCCATGAAGCTTTCGCGGGCGATGGAAAAAGCGATTATCAGCTACTTCCAGGGACGAAAGTGGAGCCACATCCATGGCCGGTCGATGGCTGGCGGCGCGGGCCAAACATGGCAGGCGCTGCATCGCCTCGGATTGATCTCATCCGATGATGAGTTGACCGAGCGTGGTCGATACGAGGCCGCCTGCCGCCTCCCATAAACGATCCGGAATAGGAGGCTCGCGCGTGACCGGCGCCGTCACCGATACCCTCGGAAACCTACAGCCGGACCATCACATATGGTGCCGCTGCCCAAGGTGCGACAGGAACTTTGAGGCCAGCATCCCAGCGCTGGTGAATCGGCTTGGCCCTGGCTGTCAGGTTACCACTGCCATGCGGAAAATCTCATGCGCCATCTGCGGCGGCAAAGCCGAGACGTGGCGGGGGCACGGGATCAATCCGCGGCCCTCAACAGCCAATCCAGAAAGGTAGCGACCAGGTTTATGTCCAGCTTACCGATCAATCCGCCGGCGCCTCAGGAATGGCGCCTCTGCCTTCGTACCGTCTTCGAGGCACTGACGCAGGCGTTTCCGGCTGCGGCAGTTTGTGGCCGATCATCGCCATCCAAATAGCATGACATGAACGCAATCGACATCGCCGTTTTGAAAGCAGTCAGCCAACTTTCACCTCACGCGGGATGGGCTGAAATTGCCCGTGTCGCGAACATGCCTCGGCATGAAGTCAAAGGAGCGCTTGACAGGCTTCAAGCCGTCGGCTGGATCGAAGCCGGTCATTGGCACGAGGGGCGCCAACATGAACGTCTGTCCGATGCTGGACGTGCGGCCTTGGCCTCAATGTGACCTCATCATCGCCGGAAAAGAAAGGGGGCTGGCTTTCGCAAGCCCCCTCCCCAACTGGCTTCAGCCGCCGAACAGGCGAGCGAAAAAACCTTTCTTCTTCTCTTGACCGACAGACCGGAAGGCCGGATCGGCGGCGAGATCAGGTTTTGCCGCAGTCGTTTCAGCCGCTTTCGTTTCCAACAGATGTTGCGGCGGCAAAACAGGCGCGCCTGCGGCGTCGCACGTCATGGCCGCCGTCTCGTCTTTCTCGACGAGATGAGGCGTCGCAGGCGTGGGAGCCAAAGCGGTCGCACTGTTTTCGGCGATGTTGAGCTTTGGAAAGCCTGTCATGCCGTAAAATTCGAGCACATCGGCCCAGTCAATTCCCTTTTTCCCTTCGGGAATTTCCTGGGCAGGCAACAGGATACGGGCTTTAACGCCCGCCTCCCATGCCCGCGCCTTCAGCGCCCGAGCCGCGGCGATGCCGCCCTCCTTGCGGTCCTTGTCTGCCCAAATGATCAGTTCTTCAACCCCTTCCGGAATTTCGAACTGCTCCATTAGGCGCGTCGAGTAAAGCGACCAGCAAGGGATGCCGGTGGCCTTAGTGACCGACAGGGCGGTTTCGAGGCCTTCCGCAACGCCGAGGACACGAGGAACGTCGGGCGTGGTGCGGATGGCGCAGCCGCTGATCATTTCATTTCTGGAAACCGGCATCATTAGCCGGGGCTCTTCCACCGGTGCCTTGCCGCCTTCCGACGACAGGTAGAGCCGATGGATGTTGACCGCTTCGCCTCGCGCATTCGAGACCACCATCAGGAGGCCGGGAAATGTCGCGATCGGCTTGCCGTCGTTGCCGATGTATTCCAGTTCCGGATGGAAACGGAAGCTTCTGGCATTGACCTGGAGCATGTCCAGATCAAGCCCTCGGCTGTCAAGGTAGCGCCGCAGCGGTTCGGCTGCGGCGCTGTTCACGGGCAGGCTGCCCCGCCAGATTTTTTTGCGCAGCTCGCGGACGAATTCGTCCGACAGGCCGCGAGGAGCAGGGGCGGGTTTATGCGCCGGCAGAGCGCCGGCGTTGTCAATCATGTGGCCGCCGAGGACGTCGGCCACCGCTTGAAGCGCTTGCGTGAATGTCCAGCCTTTCAGCCACTGGAGCGTTTTGAACCCGTTGGGAAAATTCCCACAGGTGTTGCACACGCAACCGCCGGTTTGAGCGGCGTCCTTGTAAAGGCGGAAGCCGTCGCCGTGGCCGCCCTTCTGACCGGTCCCGTGGATCGGGCAGGTGACGTGGCGACCGAGTTTGGCGAATGCCCGTTCGTCGATTTCGGGCGCCAGCCTTTGCAGGATGTCAAGCCAGCGGCCTTCGGCGGCGGCGCGCACCTGGTCGGCGTCGAGCTTGAATGCTTGGTTTCTCATGGAGATGACCTTTCCTGAACCAAAGGGGCGACCGTCCCCCTTGGGGACGGATAACGCCCTCAAAGGGTTGATGAAATTGAAGGTTAAGGGATGGGTTTACGAGGCGCGCGGGCGTTCAAGTCCGCGCGCCAGTTGAGCTGCTGCGCGGGCCGAAAGATCGCACCAGCGAAGTTCGGGGCCGTCGCCCGCGTGGATGACGACTAGGTGCGCGCCGGCTAGCGACACGCGGGTTTGCGTTTGCCGACACGCTTCCATGTCCCCTTGTCTCAAGGGATCCATGAAGCGCACCCCGGATAGAACGCCGACCGCGTGCATGTTGTCGGAGCGCGCAGTGATTGTGATGGTCTCGCAACCGGTCAGGAGTTCAAGTGCTGCGCAGACGCCGTGGGCCAAGGCCCGCGTTTCCGCTTCCACGCTGTCGGATGCCTGAAAGTACCCGCTCACCAGGGTGGGGTGGTGGTCACCTTCGATCGCTATCCACGACGCCCAGCCCGCAAGACCGAAACGTTCGTGGAAGCTGGCGTCGGTTGTGACGCATACATTCGTCATGTTCCATTCCTTTGCTGTTCAGCTCGTCAAGAGGCTTTTCGCCAGATCGAAGAGGGCGGTTTTCAATTCGCCGGCGTCAGAGATTGAGGCGCTCACCGGAAACAGGCGGGCGCCGTCATGGCCGATGCGGATGCCGATCGTCTCAATGCCGGAGGCGTTGCAGCGGCTGACGATGTCCAGGGTTTGATCGATGTTGTCAGGGTCTCCGTCGGAAACGGCGACGATCACCTTTCGAGGTTCCGGGGTTGCGGTCAGCAGCTTGGCGGCTGCAAACCACAAGGCTTCAGCCATCGGCGTGCCGCCTTTCGCCGGCAAGCCGTATCGGCAGATCCCGCCGGCCACCCGCTCCCCGTGACGCAGCAGTTCATGGACACCCGGATGATCGCTGGCGAGTGGTTGCTCGCCAATGAAGCCCGGAAATGCGGTGATGGCGAGGTTGACGCCCGAGATGCTTTCCAACGCCAGGGCCAGCGCCAAAGCGCTTTCAAGGGCGGTTTCAAGCTTGGAGGTTTTGCCCGCGTGAACCGCCTTGGCCATACTAAACGACCGATCCAGCAGAATGTGCAAGGCCGTGTTCGGTCGGTTTTGCTCATCGCGTCGTTCGAAAACGCTTGAGCTGCCGACCGCCGTCAAATGCAGACGACGGCCAAGCAGTCTGGCGCCGTTTCGCCTCGCCGAGACGTCGTCCCGCCGGGCGGCCTGCACAAGACCGCGCAAGCATGTAGAGAGCTTGCCGCTGTGGTCGCGGGCCGTCTTCAGAACGTTGGTGTTCGTGCCGGGCGGGCATGGAATCGGCCTCGCCATGGTCGTCAACCGTTGTGATTGGGGGGCAGCTTTCGCAACGCCCGTCACCGCTTCTTGCGCCGCGGCGAACGGATCGTGGGATGTCCACGCGCCGTCGTCGGCGTTGAGCGCGGCTTGCAATGCTTGCCGGCCGTCGGCTGCGGGGGCGTTGGAGATTGTGGACGATGCCGGTTGGTTTTGCCCCCCGGTTTGATCGTCGTTTTCTCCATTGCTCCCGCTTTGTTGACCATCCGAAGCTGATTGCGCATCAGCCGCACAGGTTGGACTCTGGTTTACGCCGTCGCCATTATCGTCGCCGTCGGCCTGATCGTTGTCGTCATCGCCGGCCGACGGCGGGGGTTCCTTGTTCGCCTCTTCGTCCAGCATCGCCAGGATGGCGTCCGCTAACTGCAGGGCCTCCGCGCTTGAAGAAAGCGTCGAGGCCTGTTGCAGCAGCATCTTGAGCCGAACGATAGCACCCTTGGGAAAGGTTCGGATCGTTACGGCCTCCGCTTGCCGTGCGAGGCTGTCGAGGCAGGTTTGGTTCAACACGTAGCGACGCAGGTGATAGAGGGTGAAGCCGTCCAGGATGGAACCCGGATGATCATCCGCTTGCACCGGCGCCATTTTTCCGTTGTCGATCAGCCACCTTAAGGGGGCCTCCATCATTTGCGGCGTTCCCGGCCATTCAGCGCTGAGCGCCTTTTCAATCCGCACGTCCTCAATCCCGTTGAAGATGTGACGGCGAAGAGGGTTGGTTCCCGCGGCGCTGATGGTTCGCCAGTCCGAAAACCGGATGTGCCCCGCCTCATGGCAGATCACGCCCTTGATGACGGACTGGATTTCCGGGCCGGCGTCAATCGCTGGCGCCCAGATTTTGGCGCCGTCGGTGCGCATCTCCGTTCCGGAGAAAAGCACCTCGACGCCGAATTTTTGTCCCAGCGCCGCCGCCAAGATCGGCATTGAGCGCTGGAGGGTGGATGCGGTTTGCATGGGTTCGGTTTCTCCTTGGGGGCCGGAAAGTCATCCCGGCCCCGAAAAAGGTGTTTGTCGTGGTTTGGCGTCGTTCAGAAAAAGGCGTCGACGCTTGGGAGCGTCTGTGCCGTTTTGCCGTTGATGACGATGAAGGGGGCGGCGTGCGGGGCTGAGCCCTGCTTGTCGTCCTCATCGGCATCCAGGCTCCTGCCCGCTTTCGTCATGATCGCCGCCGCTTTGCGAGCGGGGGGGCGTCGTGAAGAAGCGGATAAAGGCTCCGGTTTCGGCGCCGACGAAATCGGCTGTTGTTCCGCCGCAACAGGCGCTGTTATTGCGCCGGCGGCGGCGGGTGGGTTGTCGTTCACCGAAGAGGAGGGCGCCGCTTCGATGGATGCGAGGGGTTCGGCTTCGCTCCCGGCGCCGAATTCGATATCGGCGAAGAGGTCGCCGAAGAAATCCCCTTGCGGTTCATCCCCGCCGGAAGCGGTGGTCATGGTGTCCGCTTTGGGCTGGACCGTCGGCATGGGTGCTTGTTGGAACCAATCGCCGCCGCCTTCAGCCGCCAGACCGGCGGCGAAACGTTTTATTTTCCCCCGGTCTGACAGGATTTGGAGCAGGCTCATCACTTCGTGATAGAGCGCACCCGTAATCGGCCCTTCCGGAGGGAAATGGTTGAGGACATCGTCGATTTTTTCGACGACGACGGCGATGCCGCCGTCCAGAAACGACATGCTGTCCAGTTTGTCCCGCAGCGCCCGCAGCGGGGCGGCGTTGCGGCGGTTGATTTGCGTGGAGCCAAGCTTGTTGGCGATCACGCGTTCCCACATGTCGTTCGCCGCCGCCGCCACTTCGCCGAAAAGCAGGTCGGTCATTTGACCCGCTTCCTCTACCAACGAGCCGTCGTCCTGTTCGGACGGCGATACCTGGTAGACGGCTATGCGCGCGTGAATCTTGCCGGCGATGACGTTGGCCGGTTCGATCGCCCGCCGCAGCGGCGCTTCGAATTCCGGGTGTTTCGCCACCCAGTTTTCGACCGCATTGTCGTAACCCGCGATGAACGCCGCGCGTTTCGTTTCGAATTCGGCGATCAGTTTCTTGATCCCCGTCGCGACGCAGGCGGTTTTCGATTTTGGAACAGCGTAGCCGCCCAAGAACCGGAAGCCCGCCTTTTCGGCGATGCGCTCCATTTGCTTTTTCAGTTGATGGAAGGGGGCCAGGGCCTCCGGGTCCATCACTTTTTTATGGCCGAGGCTGGCCACCTCTTCGGGCGGCAGCATGGCGTCGTCAACCTTGAGGTCTTCGGACGTCAATTTCTTGCGTCCGGACCAGATGCTCACCGTTATGGCGATGATGTCCACCTGCTGCAGCGCCAAGGCCGCATTCGAGGGCGCTGTGTCGTTCATAATCCGCTCCTGCTGATGAGGCGCAGACGAACCTCCCCCTTGGGGGTGGTTCGTCTCCACGCCCCGATTGGGGATAGTTGTTGAAGGTTGGTTTCGTCGCGGCGGGGTTAAAACCACGCATCGGCGGTCGTTTGGTCCGGCGCTTCTCCTGCCAGCACCAAGAGTTTCTCCGGCGCCAGGCCTAAAGCCTGAAGCATCGGCCAATGGGCTTGCGCCGTCGTGCCGAACGCCTCGAAGAGACGCTGGTCTTTGTGCGGCTCCGCCGCTACCGGCGTCGCATCTTTATGAAAAAGCTCAAGCACGCCGGACTGCTCCTGAGCCAAAAGGCGCATCACAAGGATGAACCATAAGGCGTCAAGGCCGTCTGTGCGGTTGAGCGCTCCTTGCTGTTCTCCCGGTCGCGCCTTTTGCACGGCGAAAGGAGGGGTCCACAAGCAGCGTCCGATTTGGGGAGCGCGGAACGGCAAGCCGGCCTTGGCCACCCATTTAATGTCGACGCCGGCGACCGCCAGCGTCTCGGCCGCCGCCTTCACCAGAGGCCCCAGATTGTCCGGATTGGACAGCGTGAGGCTCCAAACGAAGTCGGCGTCAAACCGGTTGAGCGTGTCGGTCGTGGTCAAGTTGACCGGGACCGCTTCCGTTCCCTGATTGATCACGACGTTGAAGGGGAGGCCTTCATCGTCGAAATCGCACAGACCCAGCGGTTCGTAGCCTTGTCGGCGCTGGTCGAAAAGGCGGCGAACCGCTTCCTCCAGCGCTGTTGCGGCCACCCAGGTGCCGGGCGGTATGTGATGCATGGGCAATGAGGCGTCGGTATCGCCAAACCTCACATAAACATCATCGCCGATGACGGCGACGGCCCATGACCGTGACGGACCGCCGTTGCGCTGTTTGCGCGTCAGCAGCCATCTTGTTGCTCCTTGTTTCGGGGGCGACATCACCATGTCCCTCCGAATTTCGCTTCGGCGATGGACCGAATGGCTTGCGCCTCGCTTGGCCGGCACCGGTTGGTGAAGGCGAGGTTGAGGGCGTAAGCCACCGCGTTCGGCGCCGAGCGGAATTGCACCGTCAGGTTCGCCCAGCGCAGCAGCGTCCGGGTGGACATGGTGACGGTGAGTTCGCCGCCGCCGTCCTGGTCGTGTCCGACGAAGAGACGGCGCAGTTCGCCGGCCGTCTCGATCATTTTCACCCGAATGTCCGCCGAAAGATTCGGAACGAGCCGGGCGATGATGTCGTCTTCGACCTGAACCGGGGGATAGTCCACATGGAGCGCCCGAAAGCGATCCAGGAACGCCGGGTCCAGTTGGTTGACCGAGCCTGCGAACAAGCCGGTGTCGTCGCCCGAACCCATAGAGTTGGCGGTGACGAACAGGCGGAAGGTTTCAGCCGGGCGGATGACTTCGCCCGTTTCCGGGATCACCAGCGGCTGGCCTTCGAGCACGTCGTTGAGGCCGATAAGTTCGCCCGGGTGGCCCCGGTCGATTTCGTTGATCACCAGCGCATAGCCGTGGATCATCGCCAACGCCAGAGGCCCGTGCTGAAACACAGTTTGGCCGTCACGGATGCCCATGTGACCGACGAGATCGGCGAACTCCCGGCGAGCATGCCAGGAGAACGTGATGGTCGGCCAGTTCAGCCGCGCCAGCGTTTGCGTGATCAGGCTGGTTTTTCCCGATCCGTAGGGGCCGCCCAGCCACATCGCGTCGCCTAGCGGGTTGCCGGTGTATGCCAGCACGGCTCGCAGCCGATCCCGGTCGAACACGTAGTTTTCGTCCCGGCGCGGGACGAGAGGATTATCGCCGGCCTCAAAGCCGAGGGTCGTAACCGTCGCCGGCACGCCTTCGAGAGCAAAGGCTTCGGCGATCGAGATTTGTTGGAGCTGTTGCGTCATGTCGGTTGCCTCGAAAATTGAGGGGCGACCGGATTCCCCCCTTCCGGGGCAAATGCGGGCGCCCCAGATGGGTTGATGAGAATTGTTTTTGAGTTTTCAGCGATTGCAGGTGATGCGCACGCCGGCGGCGCCGGGACGCCGGTGAGCGTCAAGCGTCTTTTGATCGACGGCGACGCCGAGGCTCTTCAGCATCGCTTCGTAATCGACATGACCTCGCCGGTGAAACCGGTTTACAGTCACGCCTTCAAACGATGCGTTTGCGTAAGGCCCCATGAGGTTCAGCAGTTGCGTTTGCGCTTCCTCGCGCTGGGCCTTCGCCCAGGTGATTTGCGCTTCGTAAGCCTTTATCAGACGGTCGGCTTCCTCGATTTTTGAGGCCGCCTCACGCCACATCGCGATATCTCCCCCGCTCGGCTCATACGAGTCTGAACCGGGGTTTTTCGCGGGCTCACAGTCGGTTTCAACCAGCTCCCAAAATTCTTCGGCCTTGCGGATCATATCGTCGATAAACGACTGATCGCGGCGGACGATGAATTCCCGGGCGTCGGTCACTTGCATATTTCCACTAAGGCCGCGCTGGACTTCGGCGAACACAAGGATGCCGTGGTCCTGGTCGGCGACGGCGATTTGGGCCTGAACTTGAGGATAATACCGCCGGTATCGTGTAGACGATTCCGCCAGCCCCTCAACCTCAAGAAATCCTCCGTCGAGCGGAACCTTGATTTCGACCGGTATGCCGGCGGAGGTGACGCCGTCGAAGGACGCGCGCAACACCGGCCAGGCTTCATATTCGCCGCACAGCGGCAGCAAGATATCGCCCGAACGTCGCTCCAACCATTCCCGCACCGTCGATTCCGCTTCGCGGCCCCGGCGGACAGGATAAGATGCTTGCGCGTCGTCATGCGTCAGCTTGCCTTTTTTCTCCATCCACAAACGCCACGGCGTCGCGGCGATCGTCGGGTTCCGGCCCGTCAGGGTCGTCGCGTCGGATGCCGTGACCCCCTGACGTCGCCAGGCGAGCCATTCAGGGCCGCCTTGCGCCAGGTCAATCACATGCATGTCCGCCCCCTTCAGTTCGGTTTGGCTTCAGGTTTGTTCAGCGCGATCACGACGACGGCGCATGCGCCGCTGATCGTGACCAAATGCCGGAAACTGGCCGGCTTGATCCGCCCATTGTTCATTATCGTTTCCTTTGTTTCAGGAATAGAAAGCCGGAAGTTCGCGGGCGATTTTGAGCGCACCGATGCCGACTTCGTATTCGTTGGATTTGAGTTTGTTTTTCGATCTTTGATCAGCCAAATACGCTTCGGCCTTCGCCCAAACGTCGGGTTGATCATTGGCCTTGCTGAGCGCTCGGCAGATGAGTTCGCGCAACGCTTGGCGAACCTTCTCGTCAAGCGTTTCTTCAGCTTTGAATTGCTCGAAAAGAAGACGCGCCGCCGGCAAGTCGGCGCTGTTCAGTTTACCGTTGATGTGCTGCAGCCCGGCCTCCCAAGCGTTGTTTTGCTTGACGCGTTCGAGAATGCGTTTGAGGAAAGCCAGCACATCGGCGGGAATGCCGCCAAGATTGAGGTCCGTCGTCACCTCCATGGCCGGAGGGGGCGCCGATTCCGGTTTCACTGCGCCGCCGGCAAGGTTGTTGCGGTCGAGGACCGCCTCTTCAGCTTCAATGATCCGACCGTCCATTTCCTCGGCCGAGAACCCGAGTTCTTCAGGAAACGCCGCCCGTAAAGCTGCAGCCTTGGCGCATTTGGCCAGCTGAGCTTTGGGACGCCTAACCCAAATTTCGGTCGGATAGTTTTGCCGTCCGACGCGAGAAAAGGTTTCTTCCCAGTAGACCGGTTCGGTAAATGCGCAACGAACGCCCTGGACGATCCGATAGACCGTCGTCTTGGCCCATTCGGGGAATGTGACCGTGATGGTTTTGGCGCCATTGTCGAATAGCGCCGTGAATGTTTTGGTGATTTCCGGGCCGAAGACCGGTTCGTCGAGACCGGCGTAAAGACCCGTCCGGGCGGCTGTGGTTTGCAGCTCACCGACACCGGGCCACACCGTTTCGACGTAGCCGTTAACCCTGGTGCTCCACATCGACACGACGTGGACCGGCTTTTTCATGACGTCGAGATTGCGGGCCTTGCAGTAGGCGTAGGCGAGCAAGATGCCTTCGGCGGTTTGAGCGCCGGGGTAAATGCTGTCGCTCAGCACGGTCCACATCTCCGGAGAGATGCCGGCCGCGGCAGCGGTTTTGGGGTATGCGATACGGCTCACGCCGCCGCTATCCCTCTTCAGTTCAACAATTTGTCCCATATGCGCGGCTCCCTTCAGATGTTTGCATCGAAGGGGCGTCTCCCCCTGGCGGGTCGAAGCGCCCCTTCGGGGTTGGGATAAAATTCGTGTTGGCTAGAACGGGAAATCCTAGAACGGCATATTGTCGTCTACCGGAAAGCCGTCAGCAGTGTATCCGGCGCCTGATTCCGGTTTTTTCGCCGACTGTCCGCCGCCGAACATTTGGATGTCGTTCACGGTCAAAGACAGCTTTTTGTCCTTGACGCCCGAACCGTCGCGTTTGGTGAATTCCGTCAGGCTGATCGAGCCGGAAATCACCACTTCTTTGCCTTTCACCAAATGTTGAGCTAACCGTTCACCGCGGTCGCCCCAAAGTGCGCACTCAATCCACATGGCGGTCTTGTTTTCACCGAAGCCGTTTTCCACGGCGAGCGGAAAGTTCAAAACCTTTTTGCCGTTTTGCGTCGTCCGCAACTCAGCGCTACGACCGAGGCGTCCTGAAAAAACGCAGTTGTTCATGCTGGCGCTCATTGTCGTGTCCTCGCGAAAAAATGCCGATCAGAACGCAGTCGTCCATCTTGGACGATGGTCGTTCTGATGGCGGATGTTCTGGGGGAAGCCGCGCATCAAGCGCAGCAAGGTTGACGGCCGTTTTATGACTATGGCCCAAGTCAGCCGATCACCCGATGAGGCTCCCGGCATGCTCCCGTTTGCACAAGCAAACCAGGATCATTGACGTCAGTTTATCCGATGATCCGCGGCAAAAAAAGAGCAAATGTAGCCTATCGATAAATTGCAAAAATCAGAATTTTGCAACAGGGCGGCGCTCCAAAAAGCTCGATATTATTTATTTATCGGATATTTCTGGGGATATTGGAATGATGGACACGTTGACCAGGGAAGATGAAAGAAAACGGACGGAAGGTGAAAGTGAGGGCCGGACCCGTTCTCCGGCCACAGATCGTCGTCGGAAACCGGTCGGCGATAAGCAGCAACCCAAGCAGCCGGTCACGGCGAAATCCCACCCCGTGATGATCAGGCGGGTGACTCTTCGGACGGAAGCGGCTCAAGTCATATCCCGAGCCCATTTGGGCAAAACAATACGCAACCTCTACGCGATCGCGGTGGTCATGCGCATCGTGTTCGCAAGCCGGCCCGAGCAATTGACCCAGGCGGGCGTCTTGATGGAAGGGCTTGTCGGTCGGCTGCAGGAATTGAACGCATCCCTTAAAGGCGTGACGGAACAATATTCGGCGACGTACAACGCATCACTGCCTCAAGAGCCGACTTACACCAAGGTTTTCGAGGAGGAAATCCAGATTACGTCGCCGCAGGCGATGAGTTTCCTGAACTTGCTGATCGAATTTGATCATCTCTGCGTGAAGATCGACGCGCTGTGGTTCGCCGGCCTCGTCGCCGACGACGAGAAGGCCCAGGTCGTTAGGCAATTTCATCGACCAATCCGGCAATTCGCGCGGGAGTGCGCCGTCGTTGCGGTTTCGATTTGGGAGAAAGCGAAGGAAAGCGGGGCTGCGGCCATAGAAGCGGTCAGGGGCGCCGCGCAGGAAGAAACGGGCGCGACCCTCTTGCAGGTCGAGCCGGTTGCGCCTGCCGCCGACGAGGGCGACGACGACGACTGACCGGCATCATGCGGGCCGTGTTTCTCCCTTGACCTTGCCTGCCGCGCGGAAGTGCGGCAGGTCTTTTTTTCAGCGCGGGAAATATCCGGTGCGCACCTCTTCGCCGGCCGAGTTGCGTATGGTTCCGGCATTGACCCCATTGACCCGATCAACCGCGCGCGTCGCCGCGTCGTCGCGGGCGCCGAGATTAAGCGATGAACCCGCTCCCGTGAGCGCCATCGTCATCTTGCTCTCATCGGGCAGGTGCCCGGTCTCCGCCAGAATGCCCAGCCATTCGCTGAGATCGACCAGCGTCCAGTCCACCGCCGTCAGTTGCTCGGGCGTAAGCCCGTCGCATGAAGGGCTTTTAGCCGCTCCCCAGGGCATGCCGAGCTGGGGCCGAACCTGTTCTTGAATGATGCGACTGAGCGGCGAATTGAAGCAACAGTAGGCGTCCCGCTTTTCGATGCAGGCGCCCAACACCTTGGTTTTGCAATAGCCGCCGACATAATGGCAGTTCTTGAGCTGCTTTTGCGCGGCGAGTTCAAACTCGCTTTGCTCGCACGCCCAGATCATTTTGATCAGGATCATGGTGATCGAATAGATCGTGTAGGCGGTCATGACCCACGAGAGCGCCGTGCCGATCAGCGCCTGCCCGCCGCCCAGTTGGAGCGCGCCCGTTCCGGCGCCTTCACCGACGGCGGCTCCGACCGCGCCGTCTTGGGCGACGCGGGAAAATAGCAGGTTTGTCGCTTGCTCCCCGAACGCCTGGGTAGTCCATTCGGCCACTTGCTCCATCAGCTCTTGCTGTATGGTGGTGATCAGCCCTTTCGCCGCCACATCATCGGCAACCGCTTCCGAGCCGCCCCAGATATTTTCCCAGGCGCTGACGAACGGCTTCTGCACCTCGGTCCAGGCGCTGTCTATAGGTTGACGCATCGTCTCCCAGGCTCCCCGGATGGAGCTGGATTTGTCAAGCGCCATGACGGCGCCATCCAGTTTACCGACGGCCATTATGAGCGTGACGTAGTCGGCGAGCGAAACACCGGTCGATTGATTGCAGCAATCAACGATGCCGCCGACCGCCTTCTTGCACTCCTTCTTTTTGCCCTTGAATACTGTGCAGTTCCGGTTGACCTCAGTCGTGTCCTCATTGCAGTCGGCGTCCATGGCCATGAACTGCGCCGCCTGCAGCAGCGCCGACACCTTGCCAAAGTCGCTGTTGAGTTCGGAGACGGGGTTGACGCATTCCGTTCCCATGCAGCGGATCGTTCCGTCGCAGGTCGTCGTCGAGGTTCTGGTTTTTGTTGGGATCGAAACGTTATGGCCGCAATCCCAAATCTCATTGACAACGTAGCAGGCTCCGCTCGCCCCCATCGCCCCTTCAAGGCATGACGACGAGATAAAGCCGCAGCCGGGGGTTTGCTCAAACTGGGTGCAGGAAGCGAGGTTCTCGCCGCTCGTGTTCGGGCAATGCTGCTGACCTTGCGGATCTGTCCAGCAATCCATCTGGCCCTTATAGAAATCGCAAGCGGCGTTGATCGTCGCCTTACGACAAAGTGGCGAGAGACCGGCTCCGATCGGCGGCATGTCGCCCGGACACAACTTGATTCCGTCCAAGGTCGCACAACCATCAGCGTCCACCAGCGGCATGTCGGTACAGACGGCGGTACCGGAGCAAAAACCGTCGGCAATGCCGCGGGCGCTTTTCTCACAATCGGGCGGCGTCCATTCATCCTTGGAAATGATTTTGGCCGGATCGTAGCGCACGCGGATTTTGGCGTAGCCCTCACCGCGGTTGCCCACCGACACTCGGATCTTGAAATCGAGCCTGCCCTCTTGTTTAAAATAGGCGGTCACATCGGCGTTGGGCGACGCTTGCCATTCGGTTTTCAGCTCGCACGGTCCATCCGTTTCCGGTGGAAAGCGGCCGTCAGGTCCCGACCATACTTTTGAGTTATTAAGGAAAATTTGAATGTAGTCGTCCCATTTTACATAGCTCAAGTGAGCGGATTGCACTGCAGTAGGGTTAAAAATATTTACACCGATTGACTGTTCAAAAATCGAGCACATGCCGCCCCAATAGTTATCGCCGACTGTGCCAATCCAGATATCGACGCAGCCCGAGCCGCAGCTGTCCAAATTTAAAGGGCCAGAGACGTGCTCGAGCACCCCAACGCGGTAATAGTGCGCAAGCTGGCAAGTCCTGGAATTATCGGTGATCCGCTCACAGGTCTTGTAATCAGGAATATGGCTGATTCTGACGCCGCTGTTGAACGTGTTGGACGTCGAGCAATCACCAAAATCACTGGTCAAATCGGTCGTTGTTTTTAGCGTTTGGTCGGTTTGCGTCCATACGGGGTCGTTTGTCAGGTCAGGTCGGGTTTTGTTCATCGAACCTATGAGCGTACGGTAGGCGTCTCCGGTGGTGGTGGGGTCTGCTTGCAAAGACTGGTGGGCCGCTGCGCCGGCGGTGCCCATCGCGCTGTCGTCTCCGTAAAGATTTTGTTCCGGGTGCGTGGACCCGCCGGTCGCCCCGCGATATAAATCGCCGATCGACACGTTGGTGGGCGATGCGCTGTTCGGCCAAAATGATATGTCGCCGTGAGCGTCCGTCGAATAGAGATCGCCCGGCTTGGGCGTGATGGCCGCCGCGGTCGCGGCGGCCTGCTGAGCGCCGCTTTGAATGGCGTCGGCCCACGCCGCATACGATCCGTTGAGCAGCAGCGTCACGGCGAGCGCAAAGGCGATCAGCCGTCGTAAACCCGAGAGGATAAGGCGCATAGCGGCTGCACGATGAAGAAGTTGATTCGCTGCAACATTCTGAGCCTAAAAGGCTGGCCTTCGCGCTGTCGAAAGTTGCCGCTTTTCTTGATTTTTCGTACACGTCAGTCGGCGCGAATAGAATTTTCTCAGGAAGTTGCCCTCATTTTGCTGTCTTGAAAACGATCAGCGGTGCGCTCCGGCCCGCTCGCCATCGAGCAGTCCTCGAAGTGAAGCGGCAGCGATCAACATGAATTGTCAGACAGGCTATCATACTGAATTATATTAATTTATCCTGCATAACCACATTGAACAATGTTTGCTGGATAAAATTCTATATCATATTGATATCACTTGTGTTATCCTGCTTATATTTATACGATGTTTTTTGCGGGATAACTCCATGAGCGTCATACCGTTTAACGACGAGCAGCTCCGCGTAATTATCAATCTGCAGCAGCACTATGACGTGTGGATGGAGGCTGAACGGTCTTTAGCAAAGTTGCCTTACGGGATGCAGTGGAAGACCGTAAACGGGCGGCAGTATTTGTATGAAATAAGGGATCGTACAGGCAACGGCAGGAGCCGCGGGCCGCGCACGACTGAAAATGAGGCGGCATATGATAGTTATCACGCGAGCAAGACTGACCTCGTTGAGCGCGCCAGGCGTAGCGCTAAAACGCTGGAACAGACGTGCCGGATTTACCGCGCTCTGAAACTCCCGCTTTTTCCGTCGCAAGGGGCGAAAATCCTTCGCGAAGCCGACCGGCGCGGCTTGCTCGGCTCCAAGCTTATGGTGGTCGGCACCAACGCCATGATCGCATATGGGCAGGAGATGAGCGGTCGGATTGACGGAGCGCCGGACGAAACCGACGACTTTGACTTGGCGTGGCTGGCGGCGGCCGACGTCGCTGACGCCGATATCCCGGTTTGGTCTATGCTCAAAGCCGTCGACAGCACCTACACCGTCAACACGGAGCGCAGCTTCCAAGCGCGCAACGCCGACGCCTATGAAGTCGAGTTGCTGGCCGCTCCATCGCGTCGGCTATCCCGAAAAGACCGTCCCGCTCCTATTCCCTTGCCCGAGCAGGAATGGCTGTTGCT
The DNA here is from genome assembly GCA_937960755.1 of uncultured Azospirillum sp. Lineage (GTDB taxonomy): Bacteria > Pseudomonadota > Alphaproteobacteria > Azospirillales > Azospirillaceae > Azospirillum. The sequence continues at coordinate 29,160 of CALGOL010000245.1, read as the reverse complement.
CGGGCGTCGGGTCAGCCGGGTTGTCGTCGCCCGCGATGCGTCGCCGGCGCGCGTCATCGCTCCCGATCCGCGCTGGTTCGCCCTTCAGAAGCTTTGGATGTCGGATCAAGAAAAACGCAATCCCAACAAAAGACCCAAAGACCGGGCGCAAGGCGTTGCGCTTCTCGAATGCATCCATCAAGCGCTGCCGACCTACTCCTTGACCGAGCGGGACTTTATCGCCGACATGCCGCCGGAACTGCGCCCCTATTACGACCGATTTGCCGATTTCGGCGAAGATGCCGACACCGAGCCGAGTTGGTCATAGCAACCCGGAACAGCAATCCATCCAGCGCCACTGAATGAACAGGGCGTCTTCGCCGACAGCCGGGATTTGCCGCCCCATGCCCCAGCGGTAGGGCGTTTCGCCGGTCACATGATCGCCGTTCGCTTCGGCCACGGGAAAGAAGGCGCTCCAACGATATTGCGATTTGGGGAACATCGGATCAATGCGCCCGCCGCACATGGCGTCGTCACCCATGGTGCGCCAGGCAAGCCCGCGGCGGTGCGCCGCCGCCGCGGCGCGGGCGGCCAAGAAGTTGGCGTTGCCCATCAGCCCGCCGCCGAGCGCATTGTTGTGCCCTGAGAAGGGGTACATTGACGCCGACCACGTTCCGGCACACCAGAACAGGCTGTCAATCGGCTTTCCCAGTGACGACCCCACGCCGTCGGCGACGCAAGCGCTGAGGGCCACCGGGTTAGCGACGATGGCCGCTTCCGGCTGGGTGAAGAACGCGAGTTCGTCATTGTTCCAGGTGGGGTCGATTTCGGTGATCAAGATCAGGTCAAAATCCTGATAACCGTCGCCGACGCAATTGCTCCCCGCGAAAAGGCTGAGCATGGCCAGCAGCGGGAAAGCGTAGGTGTGGACGTGATAGAAGGCGTTGTCGGAGTAGTCATAATCCGCCGTGCCGTCCGTCCCCATAAACCGCCAATCGGACAAGGGCAAGGTGATGCCGCCCAGCGCCATCGAGCAGCCGGGCTTGCGGACCACCTCGATCATGCGGGCCGGTTGCCACATCGAAATCGACAAACCTGGCTTGGGCAGACCTTTCCGGTCGTTACAGATGCAGAAAACCTTTTTCGTCGCCCCAGCCGGTATCCGGCTGGTGCTCCCCCCAAGCGGGATGCCGGCGACGCGGATGGGCAAGATGCATGTCCAGCAGATGTCGGTGATCAGTTTGCCCGAAAAAACTTCGGCGTTCGGGCACACCGGGTCTTTGGCCGTCGCCGCGCCCGTCGCCAGAATCACACATGCCGCCGCGGCGACGGCGAGGCTCCGGAAACCCATTCCCTTACTCCTTCATGCCGAACTCGGTGATGACGAACTCGCGGCCTTGCGCTTCCACCATGGTCGGCGTGCGTTGAATCTGAAATCGCGCCCGCACATCGCCTGTCAGCAGGTAAACCGGCGCTGACAGCGCGTTCTCAAGGTCGCGAAAGCCTTCCCAGCCTTTCGACCGGTCAAGGGCGGTTATGGTGAGCGTCACCCGGCGACGTCCCTTCACCTCTTCCGCCAGCTTGGCCACAAGCGCGACCTGCCGGGGCTCGCGGGGATCGAAAACCAACAGCCTGGTGGTGAACGGCAGGCGGTCGAGCGGATTGACTGTGTGGCCTCTCGAGATCAACACCTTGCCGTCGGCGTCCGTGATCGGCGACGTGACCGTCACTGTCGGATCCATCTTTCGAATCCGGTCATCCGTGGCTGTCGGCAATTCTTCAAAACGAACCGTTTCCCAGAAACCTTCGACCGCCCGCCGACGGGCGGCGGTGATATCCAGATTGGCCGCCTGGCGCTGCATCTCTTCGATGAGATCGACTTCGGCGATTTCAACCGTCGGCCCTAGGATGCCGAGGTCGCCAGTTTCCTCGGCCTGTTCCCGGTCCAGCAGATATTGCTCGGACGTCAGGCCTGCGGCGAAACTAACAATGCGATCGGCTTCCCGCACCACGACGATCGGGGCCGCCGTCGCGCCGACCGAACGGAATTTCGTCGGGTCGATTACGACATTGGGGGGCGGGTCCAGGCCATTCAACAAAGCGTGGATCCGCTGCATGGCCGTGATGATGGTTTCGCCCGGCAGGACGCCGCGGAAAACCACGATGATGTCGGCGCGTCCAGCCACGCTTTCAAACAGGCGACGAAGTGCGGCGTCGCCCATTGACGCTGACGCCAGCACCTCAGTGGATCGATCGCTGATCGCCGGCGCGCCGGCGCGGGTGAGTCGGCGACCGACCGATTCATCCAGCAGGGCTTTAGACCGGGCCGTAATCTCAGCCGCCATGTCGTCGAAGGATTCCTGCTGCGCCTGTCCTGCGCCTGACGACAGCGTCGGCGCGACGGCGAGCATGGCGAGGCTCAGAAGCTGGTGTAAGGAACGCCGTGACATGGGCCTCAATAGATGAACCAGGCTCGACCGACAGCCTGAGCAAGGTCGGCCCAGCCCCAGTATCGCCCGTCAAAACTGTTGCGGGCTGAGGCTGTAGGAAAGATGAAGCCTTCGGGAACAATCGCGTCGCGTTCAAAATCTGTCGCCGCCAATCCCATTTTGTCGGCGAGATCGAGGCCAAAGCAGACCGGACGCCCGTTGACGGTCGTTTCCTTGATCCGCACGCTCACTCGATCGCCGGCAATCGCCGCCACCTGCTTGATCAAGGTTGCGCCGTCCGGATAGATCGGCCCGAGGCCGGCGGCGCGGAGCGCCACCAAATCGCCGCGGGCGAACGGCCCCTTGTCGTAGCGATCAATCAGGTAAACGCGTTTGCCCGGAAAACACGTCTCCGCCTGCCGGTCTATTCCGATCCGGTATCTGTCCGCGAGATAACCGACGCCGACCGCAATCCCGCAAAATACGACAATCAGTCTAATCGAAAATCTTCCCCGACCGTTTTTTACGAGCGACGTCATCGCCCGGCCCCCCGGGCCTCTGTGGGGGGCTGCAGGCGCACACGCATGAAGGCGTCGTCGGGGGCTCCCAGCACCGCTTGTCCGTCCAGCACAATCCAGCCGGCGGCGACGAGCCTTTCGATATTGCGGCGCGCCTCCGCCATCGCCCGATCAACGGCTTCCGGCGTGGCGGCGGTGACGGCTTGGGCGATGTCCCCCATATTGACGATCAGCACCCGTGGCCGCATTTCGATTTCGTCGGCAAGCTTTCGGTAAGGGCCGTAGGCCGCGGCGAAGCAAATGCCCGCGCTGACGAGCGCGCTTGCCGCCGCCGTCACCAGAGAACGCAAGGGTGAGCTTGTCGTCATAAGTGCATTCCTTTGCGTTTTTCCGCCAGCAACGTCTCAGCCGCCTCGTGGATGTTGAGGCCCCCTTCTCGCAGGCGCTTCAGCGCGGCGACATCATGGTGATTTGTCGAGTAGACAAGGGCGATAAATTCATCAACCACAAGCTTGCCGACACCGCTTCCGTAGTCAGTCAGCAGGAAGATTTCAGAATATTTGCCGGGGTCCGTGTGCACGGTTTTCAGCAATTCATAGCCGCCGTCGGTAAGCGGGAGTTTTCCTTGCCCGCGCAGTTGTTCGATCGCTTCGGGTTTTTGTCCGAGCAGGTATAGGTTTGCGCTGTTCTCGACAATCGCACGGCCTGTATCAGCTGCGTAAAGGTCATTGACGCCTTGCGTGATCGTGACGGCGCACCCGCCGTATTTTCTGAAGCGGCGATATCCATGCTCGATAAATTTTGCGACATCGCCGTGGCCGAGCAAATCCCACGCTTCGTCGATGATGACGATTTTCGGGCGCCCGCGCTCTCCCAGGTACATTTCCTGCTGTATCTGGAAAATAAGTTGCAAAAGAACAACCTGCTGCAGGTGCCGCCGCCCTTTTAACTCCTCCAATTCAAGGACCGTAAAACGGCTCTTGAAAGTCACATTATTATCTCCATTAAAATATTTCCCGTATTGTCCATTGTTAGAAAAGCTATAGAGCTGATCGGCCATATCCCTTAGTCTCAGGTCGCCGTCAACCTCGGACGCCGACCTCAAGCGCTCAACTATATCATGAACGGTCATTTCCTTGCCGATCTTATCCCAAATCTCGCGCATGGCCTTTTTAAGCCATTGCGTCTGCAGATCGTTAAGGCCGTCGGTTGGCGCCGCCATGGCCGCCACCAGACTGACCAAAACGTCTTCGTCTTCTTCCCAGGCGCCGACGAGGGGAAAAGGATTTAGCTTTGCGTTCGTGTCTTGCCCAAAGTGGACAAAATCGCCGCCGAGAATGTCGCATAGTTTTTCGTAAGATCGACCGACGTCGATCACCCACACCTGTCCGCCCATGGACAGGGCCGACAAGATCAGTTCGTTGGTGAGGAAGCTCTTCCCCGATCCCGAGGCAGCAGCGATGCAAAGGTTAAAATTGGTGCCGCTATCATAGGGTGAAACAGACATCAATTGTCCGTTCCGGGAAACAAGATTGAACATCGGCGAGCCTGTGCCTCGCCAATCCCCGAAAATAGGCAACAGCGGTACAGCTTGGCGCGATGTCATCGTTTTATGGCGCATGAGGTCCCTCACCGCCTCTTTTTCACCTCCAAGCGGCAGCATCGTCAGCCATGCCGGTAATGAAATAAAATAATCTGGTAGTAATGAAAAGCCAATTTCGCTCCAATAAGCTTGAACAGAGGCTGACACAGCCTCAATTGCATCTGCGCTCTCCGCGTATAGTGAAAGACCAAGATAAATTTTAAGCGGCCTATCTCCTTCATTCAACGAGTTCTTAAGGGTGTCAAAGTCACGCTTACGCTCACCCAGCCTCGGAATCCATTTTACCATGTTTCCGAAAGCTTGATGGTCAACCCATTGTGAATTTGTATTTATCCGTTCCTTCGTATTGTGCGCATCGGGGAAGAATAAATTGGCCGTCAACGCGAAGGGTGTTCGGATTCCGCGGGTGCCCTCCCATAAATCCCCGATCAGGTTGGATGCAGCCCCGAAAGGCAATCGCGCAGGCATCCGCTTTATCGAAAAGGTTCGCACATAATTTTCGTTATCTTTTACGCCTAAACGAAGTCCTTTCTCATCAGTAGTCACGCAAGAATCGTAATCCCATACCTGAGCGGCAAGGGTTGTTTCCGGGTCGTAATCCGCCCCACCGTCACGGCGCCATGACGCCAGATCCGACCGGTTCAAAAGCGGCCCCATCACCTCCAGCCACCCCTGCGCCGTCATCGTGATGGGGTGGAAGCCAAGCGATTGCAGCGCAGCCTCTGCCCTGATGCGAACGCTCCGCGCCAGTTCAAAATCGGCGACTCCTGGCATGGGCTGGCCTAGTGGAATCTTGACTGTCACCACCAGCTGAAAATTTCGCACCCGCAATCCCGTGCGTTCAACTACGGGACGGCGCGCGCCCTTCTCCAAAAACGCCGCGCGCCGATGGATCAATTCGGCCAGGAAGGGGTCTTTCAGACCTTCCCGGAGATGTAGCATTTTCGCCAATTCACTTCGCAGGTTGTCCGAGCCGATGAGACAAAACTGCATGATCGTGTCGGGCGGCCAGTCGTCCTTGAGGAGCACGTTCAGGCGGTCGCCCACCTTATCGTCACCGGCCGACAGCGGGCGACAGACAAAGCCAAACGCAAGGGATTGATCAGCGCAATAAAAAAGGCAGCTATCATTGTCGTAGCCCAGCGGCGTCAACAGCTGGGCGGCCGGTTCTCCTTTGAGCGCCTTTTTCATGAGCCAGCCAGCCAAGCCCTTAGATCGCTCGGCGCTCCTTCGTAAGTGATCCCAGCCGGCCCGACCAGAAACGGCACGCCGCGGACGCCGAGCAGCTGCGCCGTCACCAGCCGTCTTTGAATTTTCGCCAGATCGCACGAGCCCGATTGCTCAAGGGCTTGCATTTGCGTGGTCCGGCCGCTGATGAGCGCCGCAACGGCAGCCGCCTCGTCTTTTGCGCAAGACACGATCCTGGTAAGGTTTTCACTCTCTTTACCCAGGACCGGCGCCACGATGACCTTGAAGGTGTAGACATCGCCAAGAGCTGCAGCCATGCCCAGCACCTTATGGCAGTATGGGCACTTGGGATCGACAAAGATCACGGCTTGTCTAGGGCCGCGACCAACGGTGAGTGCGCCGATGTCGCTCATGTTGATGCCGAGCCGCCCGAAATCAATCCGCGCCGCTTCGCCCCGCAGCTGGGAAATCGATCCGATCCGCTTGCCTGTCCACACGTCGTAGATCGTCCCGACAATTGCATAGCGGCCATTTTCGGACAGGAAAGTCAGCCCGTCGGCTCCGTCGCTTTCGACGGCGACGAAGCCGCCGCCGGGAATCTTCTCGGTCGCCCGGATTTGCCCGATCAGATCCGACCTAGTCCTTGACGCCGGGCTTTGGGCTGATGCGGGGTTGAGAAAAATCGCAATAGTCGCCAGCGCCAGGAGGGCCGACGCCATCCGCCGACAGCGCTGAGGGGGTTCGGGTTGCATGGTGTTTCTCGATGTTTTAGCTTCAATCACAAAACAGATTAGCGAAGTTCTCGTCCTCGCGCGCTCGCGATAAATGCCGATTTTTGGTAATTTGAGATGGCGCGAATGCTCTAACTTCATTCGGCGTGCCCTCTCCATTCAGGGGCTGTTGGTCAAAAACGCCGAGGGCGGCGCGGTGATCACCGCCGAGCTTGCACCTGAATCGTCGGTCGCCGTGAGTGTGACTTCGGGCGGGGTCGTGCGCCCTGTGCGTGAAATGGAAATGCGACGGGCGTTCACCGCCAGCGCCGCGCCGTCCAGCGTCCAGACGTACTTGGCGATGCGTCCATCGGGGTCGTTGCAATCACCGTCAACCGTCCACCAGCCTGAGCTTTGCGCTATCGAAACAGCGCATGATGGAGGTTGGTTTGCTACGATGTGGACCAGGGTCGATTGGCTGAAAGTCCAGCCGGACTTGGTGACAGCAGTCGCTGTGATTTCGTGGTCTCCCGCTGTTTCCAGCAAAAATCGCATCGTGCCGCCGGTCTGATCGTGATCGCGCCCGTCCACCGTCCATTTTATGGCTTGGACCCGGTCGAGCGGGTGCCCACCGGTGATATCGGTTCGGATGGTTGCTGTGAGCGGAGCGCGAAAAAACTCATTGTCAGGATAGATCCTCAGACCCAAGGAATAGTCGGGAGGTTCAAGCAATCCCACCTCAGCGGCGGCTGTGGCGCTGTTGCCCCGGGCGTCACGAACAGCGACGGACATATGGTGCAGGCCGGGCTCAGGAATTCGCAACACCCGCAAGTCCTCTTTGGCGTCCTCAAGCACGGTGGAGCCCGAGGGCAAGCTCCAATCAAACGTCAGTCCTTCTAAAGGCGCGGTCGGCGGCCCTATCGGTTTCGCCCGCGCCGTGACCGTAGCGGGAGCGTATTGCGAGTCTTTGGATGGCGCGATTTGAAACCCCGGCCAGACATATTGCCAGACGCTGACGGTTTTGCCGGTTTCGGCGGCGGTTCCGTCCACTCCTTCGATTTCACCGCCGAAACGCAACGTCGCGCGTCCGGCTTCCCGGTCGGTCGCGCTTGGCGACCAATTCAGGACGGCGGCGCCCCATGTCTGTCCGTCCGGGAGGGTCCACGCGGAGGAGATTCTGACGTCCATGTTTTGGTACGGGGGAGAAGCGACGCCGCGGAATGTCCCGCTCATGGGGTACTCCACCTTCGACGGCCCGACGATCCCTACCCTGACCGGCTTGACCGCTACGAAATTGGCCCTGCGTCTGGCGACCGCCCAGGCGGTCGGCTCATCAGCCGGCGCTTCCAGAAGCCGAGCGCGACCGATCAACTCCAGCCGGCTCTCTGTAGCGCGTGAGACGGAGATATCTTGGTTGCCCGTCTCGAATGTGGCGCCGCCGTCGGTAGACCATTGAATTTCCGTATCAGCGAAATTGATTTCCCCGGCTCCTGCGCCGCGCTCCTTACCGCTGAGCGCCAAATGATAATCGCCGGCGCGCCCGACGAAAATATTTTCCGGGCCGCTCAATTTTACGGCGGGTACATTGAAAGCGACGACCTCGACTTCCTCTGTCGTGAACGCGGCGCTGCTGTGACGGTTTTTCAGCGTCGCCCGGACCTTGTACTTACCTCGCTGAAATGTGTGTATCAAGCGGAGCTTATTGACCTTGGCTCCCGGCCAGTCGGTCCAGGTAGCGCCTTCGTCGTCGCTGATTTGCCAGACGACATCTCCAAGGGCCGAGAGGAATGAACGATCATCCAATTCGGCCCAAAGCAGCGTGGAGAGCGGCGCAGGTCCGGCCAATCGCCTGCCCTTTGCGTTGGCGGCGATCGCGCCGCCCCGCAAAATCGTCAAGCTGACGGGCCTCACGGCGTACACCGATTTTGTGTAGTCGGGATCCGGGGAAATGACCGCCGCTTCCGCCGTCAGGCGCAGGGTTCCTGCCGCCAGCGCTCCCGGCGGCAGTGTGAACGTCGCCTCACCGTTCGGAGCCTCAATAAAATCCGTGATGGGATCGATCGTATTGTAATTGAGGTATCTGCCGAGCCGGACCCGCCATTGCCCCATCGTGGCGGCGTCATAACCGGCGGCCTGATTGTAGATATCCCTGATAGCGACTGTAACGGTCACATTTTCGGTGTCGAGCGCCGAAGCTTGATCGACGCTCAAGACCGGTTTGATGTTATCCCCCGGCACGGCGAAAATCCGGAAGTCGTCCACCGCTCCTACCGCCGGCAGGTTGACGTAGCGCGTATCGATAGACCAGGGCGTCAGGCTCCAAAGCGGGGCCGGAGATGCGTTGATGCGCCGCACGATCCTGCGGTTATCCGCGGCAAGCCATGCTTCATAGTCGCTGTCGTCAACCCTTCGCTCGCCTTCCTTGACCGTCACATGATAGGCGGCGTTCGGGCCTTCGATCACCACATCGCCGGCGTATCCGCCGGTAAGGGGCGCCGCGTAAACGCCGTCCCGCACCTGGTCGTTCAAGGCTTGGGTGATTGCCGGGGCCGGCGGCTCGGCGACCTGAAACGAAAAGGATCCGCTGCCTACTGATACCCGAACCCCCGTCGGCGATATGGCCGCCACCGACCATGCCGCCGCCTGGCTTCCGCCTGTGGAAAGATAGCCGGTCAAATAGGGTCGATTGATGTACGGGCTTTGCGCAGCCCCGTCCGGCGTCGCATCCCATTTGAAAAGGCATCGCACCACAGCGTCGGTGGAGCGATAGACTACGCCCGGCGCATCAACAATCGTGTCGCATGCCGGCCCGCCGTTTTGCATCATGAAGGCGCTCACCGGCTCAACCAGTCGATAAAAATCGAGCGAAGAGAGGGCCGGCGCAAACGAAATCAACCCCTCGGCGGAATCCACATTGATCATTCCGGTTCCGCCGCCAAGCGTCACCTGCGTTCCCCCCGGATCAATCAGGCTGACCCGGTAAGCTACCGGAAAGGCCCCCGTCTGCCACAAACGACCTTGAGCGCGCGGCGTAACGTCGCTCACCGCCGCCATGCCCTCCGGCAAACCCGTCCACTCGACAAAGCACCGCGGCGCCTTGAAAATGTCGGCGCTCTGAGCAAAGGTTTTGTTCGTGGTAAGATCGCAACGGTTGCCGGACTGCGGCGTCACGTTCACGCCGGCGACATCGAAGGCCTGACGCACGTTCCATCTGTCCGCCGCCAGCGCCACATGCGGCGCCCACAAATGGACCGTCAAGTCAAAGGCCTGGCTGTCGGGCGCATCCGTCGTGAGCCAGAGTCTTGCCTGCCCCTCCTTGCCGTCTTCAGCGGCCATTAACGGCAAGGTCAGTTTTCCGAGCGCCGCGGTGAAATCATATTGGCCCAGGACCACGCCGACATCGCCCGGATTGACCTGCACGCCGGCGATCACGACTGACGCCGTTGAGTCCGGGTGCGACGACACCCGCAGTTCACGGCTTCCCGAGAGCGCCTGCCCGTCGGTTTGCGTCCAGTTTTCTGTTAAGATCGGCAACTGGCGCGATCCGTTGCGGAAGCTGAATCGGGCGGCGGGAATCCGGATTTCGCCGCTCGGGGCCGTCGTAACCGCCACGACCCGTGGCTGATAAATAATGGATACGTCACGGGTGATTCGCTGTCCGTCCCCTGTGGCGCTCTCGACGTGGAGCTTGTAGGGGCCGACCCATGACGAGGGCAAAGGGTTAACGGCGTTCAACCTGAAGCCTTCTGCGTTGTTGCGAATCGTCAGTATGATCGGCGCCCCAGTGGTTTCAGTTTGGGTTTTTGTCGTAGGGGTCGGCCGCACTTCGAAAGTCGACGGATCGCCGTTACGCAGTGTCAGGTGCGGCGCTGTACCTCCATTGGTTTGCGCGCCAGCAGCGCTACCCATAAACAGGAGGATTCCCAATCCGATCTGAGTCACAGTCTTGGTCATCGACAGGATCCATCGAACCAGCCGCCGTCAGATATGGGATGCCAACCATCCGGCAGGGCGATCATGCCAGTGCTGTCATCGCCAATGCGCCCCTTACAGCTACAGCCTCGTCCGCGGTCGCCGTTAAAGCGCCCCTCAATCCATGGCGACGGAGCGTCGCCACAGCGAGAGACGCCCCTGCGCTGATCAAAGCCCACCTGATTTTGTTGCAACTCACAGCCCCACGAGAGGGACGAAAAGTTGCATTCTCCACAATCTTGCGTATTGCATGATTCTGACGACGTCCAGTTTCGATTCTGGCAGTCGTTCCGCCAGTACACATCGCGATTACCGCCGCCACAATAGGCGTTGCACGATCCATAACCGGAAATGTAGTCGTTGGGATTACAGCAGCTTTGTGTGTTGCACTGTTGGCCATCGCCTGGACGGCTGTACCACTCGCATCCGGGATAACTTGATGTGTCACCCATGTTGGCCCCGTCGGATCGACGGCACCACACAGACCGCGTTTGCGAGCCACCGCCGCATGACTGTGAGCAGCCGCTCCAGCCGCCCGCCGCCCATGTGTACGTATAAAAGCCCGAGCCCGAGCCTGACATGGCGACCGAGGGCCTGGTGTGTTGATCAACCGTCAAGGTTCCGCTGAAACCGCCGTTCGCAGAGGCTTTCCCCCGGACGCTCACATCGCAAGTCGCCCCGACGCCGAGCGCGTTCCCGGCGCAGCCGTTGGAGGCGAATTCGAAATTGGTCGTATTGCTGAGGGTCAAGCTCAAAGCCGAAGTCGCCTCTTCGGTGCTGGCGTTCGCGACCCGCCAGACGACGGGCATCGAGTATGCGTTCACTCCTTGCGCCCAGCCGCCTATGTACATGCTCGAGGGCGAGCCGCTGACCAAGCTGATAGTCGGCGTCGGCGGGTCGAAGTGGGATGCCCGACCAGAGAGCGCCTGCGCCGCGGCGAGCCCGCCTGCTACGCTGGCGCCGGAAACATTGTATGTCGATGTGGTAACCCCCCACCATGACGCTTTATGGCGGATCGACACGTCGCAGGTTCCCCCGGTGGCGAGCGAGGCGCCTGAACAGCCGTTGGACGTGAATTCGTAAGTTCCGGCGCCGACGCTTTCGGCGAGGGACGAGCTTAGCGCCGACGTCGGGAATTCCGTCGACAGGTTTTTGATGCGTAAGGTGATCGGCGTCGAATAGCTGGGTTTTGTGGGGCCGGAAGCGTCCACATGCGCCGGGTCGCCCGATGTCGTGGACAATGAAAGGCGTGGCGGGTCGAAGCGGCTGGAGGAGCCCGCCAGATTGGCGGCCAGCGTGATGTCGGGATCACCGTCCGGATTGGGGCCTGAGACGACCTTCAAGGCTCCGGCCCAGCTCCCCCACCAAGTCGCGCGCGCGCCGACGACGATGTCGCAGGTGTTTAGAGGAGGGATGATTTGCCCGTTGCACCCGTCGGCGTTGACCACGAAGTTCACCGAATTGGATAACGAAACGGCAAGCGGCGGCGTTGAGTATTCACTTGATAAGTTAGAGACCCGAAACGTGACTGTTTGCGGCGCCGAGGCTGGCGCGCCGCCGAAAAGATCGCCGCTGTTGAAGCCGCCGTCTACAGTGAAGCCGCTCGGGTTCCCGGCGGCGACGGTCAAGGATAGAGCCAGCGGATCGAAGTGCCGCGCGACGCCGGAAAGGGGAATGTTGAGCACATGGCCGTCGGAGGAAACCGCGAGATTGCCTGAATACGCGCCCCACCAAGACGCTCTCGGTTGAATCGCAATCGGGCAGGTGGACCCAGCTCCGCCGGTTTGCCCCAGAATAACGCCGGAACATTGATCGGAAACGATGGCGAAGTGGTCGGTCCCGACGGTGAGGGCGGCGGAAAGCGGCGTCGTCATGAAAAACGGGAAAGGAACGCCCGAGCCTGCCGGCTGGTCGTCCTGCCGCTTCAAGGTAATGGCGGTGGCGGCAGGGGCGACGCCCCGTACCGACACGATGACGTCCTTGAAATCCGTGACCGTCACCGTGTCGCCGGAAACCGGGGCGTCAGGCAGGGGTGCTTGGTCCGACAAAGCGCTGCGGACGCCACCCCCTGCCCCGCTTGCCGCATTATTAAGCCTGGTTACGGCGACATCTATTGACTGCGCCCCGACCGGGGCGCAGCCTATCAGCAAGATGATTGCGACCGCCGCCGCAGTTGCGCCGCCCCTCATGGGTGCCGTCCCTCGCCCCGACTTTAATAAAGGCCGGATACGGCCTCTAAGAGCTTGATCACCGCATCAGGCTGAGGCAGGGTCTCGGCCGAGACGGCGGCGGCAAGGATCGACTCGATGACCCGGGGGGCGTTGTACATGATCACCCCTGAGCCACCGCCCACGATCGCCGGAGATAGGCTCTGACGCACCACCGCACCGCCCAAGCCCACAATGATCGTCAGGATGGAGATGATTCGACCGAGGGTGCCCTGCGACCAGTCCGACAACTGCGTCCACACCGAGTCGAATTCCGAGCCGCCGGTGCCAGCGTGAGCTGCACCGGCCGAAAGGGCGACCGCAATGATCACGGCGAGGACAAACGGCGCTGAAATGCCGGGTGATTTATTGAAATAGGGGTTATTTGATGACATCTCAGATCTTCTCATTAAGAGGGTTTGCGTGATGCGGCGCCGGTTTTGCCGGTTGAAGGAAGCGCCGGAGATGGGGGGCGCGACGGCTGGGAAGTTCTTGCGGCGAGAGGATCCATCAGATTCGACGGAGCCCCTCCCCCAGGCGCGCCGATTTGCCAGGTGCGCTGTTCGATTTCGGTAAAAATCAATCCCGCCAAATGCAGATCGCCGTGCTTGTCTTCGTACGGCGCCACCCATACCCGCATTACGACAGCGGGGGTGCGGACGGGAATCCGCCTGTCGTCGGGGGTGATCGGCCAGATCGCTTGGTTGTCTGTCGGAGGTTTCCCCGCATCAGCGCTGGTCTTAGCTTCCCCGGTCGTAGCTTCCGTCGCCACCATTCGACCGGATACGGCGTCATCGTAAACCTGCCTAGCGCTCTGGCAACGAGCCCCGGAGGGCATCCCGGGACAACTGAAATCACCCTCGCCGATGCTCAATGAACTGCAGCCAGCCAGCAGCATCGACGCGCAAAGCGCCGGGGCGACGAATCGTCGCCGCCACCCGGATCGATATTGATTGTGTCCTGCCATAGCGATTCCCTCAGTGGTCTGAAGGTATGCTATCGCGAATTCGCTGATCTTCGCGCGGCGGCAAAACACGCTTTTTCGTGATTTAGACGCTTGCGATTCGATATCATAAAATGATCAGGCGGGCCTTTTCTTCAAAGAAAGCCAAATTAATAATGCATAAAATAAATAGAATATAAAAATTGTTAAATATGCTGACAGCGGCTTATCCCAATTAACTTGTTGCAATACTCTTGCGCTGCTAAATCCGGCTACAAATATGACCAACAAATGACTGACTGTGACATGTATTTTTCCATTAAGGGCGTCTTTGATGGTTAAGAGAATGCGCATTGAGGATTTCTCCATTTCACTGACCGTTGGTTACGGGAACTAGCGGGCCTGTCCGGCACCGGGATTAAATTGATCCAAAAAGGACAGCGGTCCCTTTCCCTGGCCCTGCTGACCGGGCGCTCCGCTCGACCGAGCGCCCGGAGCCGCCGCCACCGGCGTGGATGCGGGATGAGCGCCGAACTTCAGCGATACGCCTCGGGTGACGATCAGGTCAACTTGCCGCCCCGCATCTATTTCGATCACTGGGAATATGTTTTTCGCCATGTCGATATAGTATTTGGCGACCTGTTCCAGAGCGGATCCGGCGCCGCCCAAGCTGGCGGACTTCAGACTGTCCACGCCAGCGAAATTGTCCTGATACTGCGTCCGCCCGCCCGGATTAGTGGACAAGATCGGCACGGGTTTAACGTCAAACGCTTTCGAGGCCCCTTCCAAAAATCCGGCCATAAGCGCCCGACCGATCACCTGCCCTTCCTTAGAGATCATGCGGCCCCGCACGCCAGCTTTGCCGTCTTCGCCGGCCACGTAGGCCGACAGCGATGCTTCAATCGGCTTGCCGTCCTTGGTGATGCAGGACAGGGTTTCGCCGCGAAGCATGGCGCGCTCGCTCGACATGTCGCCGTAGCCCGCCACCAGCATGAAGCATTCGCGGATATCGCTCCGAAAGCGGTTAGGCAATATAGCCGCGTGATTGACCCGCAACAGCGCCGGCAAGGGTTGGTCGCGCGCTGAGTTGGACGTGGCGGCGTCCATGCCGGTGATGAAGTGCGCGCCTAAAATAGACCCTGAAGGTATATAATCTCCGAGCGCGTCTTCGTTCTTTCCCGCGCCCTGCCCGGCTGACAAAGCTGCAGGTTCCGCTGATGCCGATATGGTGCGGATTTCGCCTGCTTTTAGGCCTTGGCCACTTGGCGCTGACCGATCCGGAGGCGCCGCCAACGCCCCGCCCGCCGCCGGATTGGCGCTGATGGGGCCTCCATTGCCGCCGCCATAAAGATCGCCGGCGGTAGGTCGCTGAGAGCCGCCGGCTATTGTCGGTCTCGGCGGTACGGTCGCTGTCGGCGCAATTGCGCCGCCCGTACGCCCCGCGCCGGCCCCGTCCCTGGCTGTTGTCGCGGCGGTCAGTTCATTGACCTTTCGCTGCAACTCGCCGATCTGCATTTCCAAGGCCGCGCGTTGAGCCTGGGAGGCGTCTGCGCCCTCGGGTTTTTCGGTTCGCCGTTCCCTTCGCCCAGCGTCCTCGCGTAAACGCTCCAATTCCGCTGTAGCGCCGGTTAAGCGTTCTTCCAGTTGCTTGATCCGGGCGGCCATGCTGTCCATGGAGGTCGATCGCGGGTCTTTATCCGTCAGGATGGCTTCCACGGTTGCTTGTCTTGTCGATTGCGCTCTTTGTTTCGGCGCGTCGTCGGGCATCAGCACGTACATGCCGCCCAGCAGCGCAGCGCCGCCGACGCCGAGCGTTGTCCAACGACGCGTTCGGGCGCTCAAACCCGACCAGCTCGCGGCGACATCGGTAAGCGAGATCATCGGCCATTTCCCAGTAACGACGGTCGTTCAATGATCGGCGGCGTTTGTCCGGCCGCGCGACGCAGCAAATAAATTTCGGCGGCCCCTCCCGGCGGCAACGACACCTGCGGCCAATAGGCGATCGCCACCACGTCGCGCGTCGCGCACCACGTTTCATCAAGATCAGCCTGTTGGGCGGTCTGGTTTCTGACCACGCCGACAACGGCCTCTAATGCGGCTCCGCGAAGGAGTTGGCCGCCGGTAAAGGTGATCGTTACGCCGGATGGAGCGGCGCAGACCGGGGTGCGGTCCTCACGGGAAAGCGACCGGGCGTCATAGCCGGGCGGGACCCTCCCCAAAGCGGTATCGCGCATGACGAAGCGAATCGCGTCCAGAAAGGGTTGGTCTTTCTCCCATGCTTCAGCCTTGGCCGCCGATTGCGAGGTCTTCCATCCCCGACCCTGGTCGCTCAAGGTCAATATCACCTCGCGCGGCGGCACTCTTTGCGGCACGAGGGCCAAGCCCAGCGCCACTGTTTCGTCGCCTTTGGGCGTGATGTAGAGTGTCGCTGGTTTGTCGGTGGAGACGTAGACCACGTTGCCGGAGACCTTGGTCATCGCGTCCGATGTTGTCACGACATTCGGCTCGCTGAAAGGCGTGACAAGTCGATTGAGGTGTCCGATCGCGACAGCGACAATTTCCGTGACGCCCGGCTTCATATCGATTTTGATCGGACGAGATGTGTCTTCAGGCGGCGGAATGACGTCACGCGGCACTTCTGGCAATGGAGTAATCAGCGCGGGTTGAGAAAGGGGAGGCGCGGCTGTGCTGCTGTGTTTCGCCGGCTCAGGCTGAGGCGTCGGCGCAGCCGTGGGGCTGGGGGCTGAAACGACCGGCATCTCCCGGTCCAGTTCCGCCTGCAAATCTTGTGGTGTTTGCGCCGTCGCCGCTCTGCCGACGAACAAAGACAAGAAAATGCCTGCTGCGGCGAAGACATTTGGATATTTCATTTTCATCGTCCCTGCTGGTCGCGCGCGCGGCGCTCCGCCCGTTCTTGATCGACGGTCAGTCTGTCCAGTTCTTTTTCGGTTCTAGGTTTACCTGTATAATGCTGGATACGGGTCAAAACCGGGCGAAAGTTCCTGATTTCCCATTGCATTTCGTATGTCGCCTGCTCGCGGCGCCCGTCGTCGGCAGGTCCTGTCTGGGTGCGGTATCCTGTCACGTACCATTTCCCTGACCCAGGCTCAAACACCACCTTCAGCGGCTCAAACTTGAGCGTGATGCGCGAATGAGTCAGTTCATTAACTGCCCGGTCGATATTGACCGTGACATCGGCGAAAATTTCCGGCGCCAGGAACGGTTCGAGGTTCCCCTTCACCGTTGGAGCATTTCCTGGCGTGATGTTTCCAAGCAGCATCGCAAGGCTCAAGGTCCACGCCTCGAGGTAGCCTTCGTTGGCCGAAGCTCTTGATATTTCAACCTGGCTTTTGATTTCCGGCGGCGCAATCACCACGGTTCGATCTTTGCCGGCGATGACAAAAATCAAAATCATATTGGTGATGATCAGCCCGCCGATCGCCCATCGCGAAAAGCGGTTTTCAGCCATAGCCCCTCGCCATGTATCTGAAAATCTCAGCAAGTTCACGGAATGAACCTCAAAGCGAAGGGTTCAGCGAAGGCTCGGCTTTTATTTGAAATGACCCCGAGCCGATATAGGCCGTGCAGCAGGTGTCCGTCAGCACGACTGTCCCGGTATCGCCGGTAAAAGCGCGTCGCCAAAACTCCGGCCAAAGTGAAGATCAGGGCGTTTCCCAAAGCCATGCCGACCAATAGCCCCACCAGCGTCGGCATCGCTTCATCGACCGTCCAGAGCAGGACAGTCGGCGGCTCGTCTATTGTTCGGGGGATATCCACCTGCATCCACCCCTCCTGGCTACGTGTTGCTGGATTAGATCTAGTCTAGTGCGCCTCGGCCCCTCGCCGCGCGTGCGATAAATGCCGATTTTTTAAACTTGAAGCCTGCAAAGTCGTCATCAGATTCGCTTCATCGTGTGAGCTGCCCACAATGATGCGGATAAGCCGAGGACCATCGCGCCTAAAAGAGGCGCTAGCGGATGGAATGGGAGCGGAGCCAAGGCGTAAGCGAAGAGCGTGATGATCGTCCATTTTACGATCGTTGCCGCTGTGCCGTGGACAACGGGGGAAGGATAGTCAAAACTGTATTGGCGACGCCTCCATTGCATCATGCCGTCTATTACAGCCGGCAGCGCGAAGGTCAAAAGCATGACCGGGGATATGGAAGCGATGACTTGGATTCTAACTAAAAATCGCCGCAAAATCAGGAATACAGATTCAATTGCTGTTTCAGCGGCGGGAAATATATCATATTTACCGAGCCCTTCGAGACCGGTGCTCGAATTCTTCTCATTATCGCTCGGCAATATAAAATCTTTTATTGTTTTATCAATGTTATTATCGACAATAAGATGCTTATATGTTCGTTGAGCCGCTCTCTCAGCGTCAAGAGCTCCATCGAAGCTCATATACTGAATCGCCAACTCCCGATCAATCCGCTCAATGTCCTTGATGTAATTATTTCCGTAAAAACCTGAAATAAGGGCTATTATCGCAAATTCACTAGCAACTATCACTATAAGATAGAGAAATACTTTTCCTATTTTTATTTCTGCGTCCATAATAAATGACCCTTTTTATAAATTCTTCATTAGCGCAGCTTTAATCGCCTTACGATCGTCGGCCATGCGAGAAGCATCGATCAGGATCTCGAGAAAGCGCCCGCCGCGTTCGGCTTGTTCAGACAAGAAGGCCGCCGGCGGCGTGCTTCCGGCGGCGCGCCATACCGCGCCGTCGTCGAAACGAATGACGACGCCGGCGAGGCGCTCGCATATCAAATCGCTCGTCGTCTTAATGAATGCTCTGAGGCGTGCGGCATCATCAGCTTCCCCCGCCGCCCCGTATGCCCGTAATCCCTGCGTGATCGCGTAATCCAGCAGAGGGCGGTTCTCTTCCTCCGCTTCGTGATCGCTGATCGTCAAAGCGTCGCCTAAGAAAAGGGACGCGTTTTCGGCAAACCGCCGCGCGCTCGGCCAATCCGTTTGCAGTCTTCGCAAATGCGCGGATTGCCGCGGATTTCGGCGGATGAAACCCTTCAGCCCGGAAGGTTCTGTGATTGTGTCGTTATTCAGTCGGATCATTATTCTTTACCCAGTCAAAATCGGCAGACGGCCTTTCCAGATTTCACCGCCGGCGACCCGGGCGAAGTACTCGAGATTCGGCAGTCTCCCGAGCATCCATGCGGGCAAAACCTCAGCTTCTTCTTCCATCAGCCGTTCGCCTGCGCCGCCCGAAAACTGCATGGTCTCGTGACCGCCGGTTCCTATGTTGGAGGCTTGCGTGGTCATCACGTACTTGACCCTCACCGTCGGCAAGCCTTCGGTGATGTAGGTTTGGGTGTCGTTGTCCGTCACGCGCAGGGCGATGATGTTGTTGACGTTGCCCAGCACCTGCCGGGCCTTCGCCGGGCTGCCGAGACGCGCCTCGAGATCGGCCAGCGTCTGGGTTGCTATGAGGACGCGGATGCCGGCGCCGCGGCCCTTGTTCAGCAGTTGGATCAACGGGTCATTGACCACCTCCGCCGCTTCATCGACGAAGATGTTGACCGGCTTGATGCTGTCTGACGGAGAAAAATTATAGATTTCGCTGGCCACGGCGGCCAGATCAGAGAGCATGATCGCGCCGATCGCCGATCCGACAATCGGGTCCGCGAGAGAGTCGAGGCCGACGTAACAGACCGATCTTTGCTTGATCACTGACGCCATATCGACGATCGGGCGGGGGTCGTCGTGATCCGCCGGGTCGGGCGACAGCATCGACCCCATGTGGCCCGATGTGAGCTGGCCCAATAAAGGCAACAAGGATGCGATCATTTTCCCGAAATGAGTTCTGTCGTGCTCAAACATCGACAAGAGCCCTTCCAGATCATGATTGGGCGCCGTTTCGTGAACATAGGTGCGATAAAATTGAATGAGACCGTGCGCCCGTTGCGTCGGCGCTTTTGCTTGCTGCAAATACCGTTTCGCCGCGGGATTATCCTGCCAACCGGCACCGAGTTCCGCATCGCACCAAACTTCGACGCTTTTGATGACCAACGCCTCCGTTCCGCCTTCAAGATAAGTCCGAATAGCGAGGATGCTCGGTTTATGCCCGGTCAGCAGGAGCCCCTGAATGACGTTGTTGAGGGCCATTTGCGAATAGCTTTTGAACGGGTCGCCGGGGCCTTCAGAGGGCATTTGGCCGGCGATCCGGGCGGCGAGTTCCGTGGCGCGGGCGTAGTTGCGCATCGGATCAATGCGGGCCGAGCGCTCAGGAAATGCCGGATGGAACCAGATATACCGGTCGCCCTGTCCCATCGCTTCACAAGCTCGTCTTGCGTTGGCGGCCAGTTCCTGGTCGCCCTTAGGGTCGATGATGATCACCGGCTCACCGCGCATAATCGCTTGTGAGATCAGCAGGTCGAATAACCTGGTCTTCCCGGAGCCGGTTGTGCCGACCACCAGCAGATGCCCTTTGGTCATATCGATCGGCAGATGAAAATGTTGTTCTTCAAGACTGAGACCGTGCAGCCAGCTGGCGCCCATCTGAGCGGTGTTTTTGGGCAAGAGATCCCGCTTGTCCCGCGACTGCAAATCAAACGCCAATTGGGTCTGAGGCTGGTCCCAGGTAAAGCCGTAACCGAGCCAGATATTATCGTCGCGCATGTATTTGCGCAGCTCTGAGAGCTTGATGAAGTGCAGTTTTTTACCTGAAAGACCCGCTTTGCGGACGTGCAGCCGACGGGCTTGGCGCGCCCGGCGGATTGTCATGAACCCGGCGATCGCCGCCGCCGCTATAAACGGCGGAGCGAAGAGCCCCGTCGCCCAAGGGGCCGCCGCTGAAGCAAAGGCGGAGGCGAGCCATGTCGCGGCGGCGGCGGCCTCGTAATTGGGACGCCATGGTATCTCATATTTATTATTCTGCATTGACGTCGGCTTTCTTGAACAGGAACGAGTCGCCGTCCTTTTTGATCACCGACCAATTCCGCATTTCAGCGCTCAGAACGATCAGCGGGAAGCTGGGGAACAGCCTTTCGATCGCTCTCTTTGGAACGCTGCGCCACGCGCCTTCATCCTGCACCCATTCAGCCGGCGGCTCCGCCAAGACCTCACGCACCAACGTCGCCACAGCTTGGACCAGCTCCGGGTCGCCCGCAGGAGCATCCTTTTTACGCAAGGCCGGCAAATCATCGGCATCCCCCGCGCCTACCGAACCCCTATGATCCGACTTGGGCGCTGAAATTTGCGCTGTCTCCGCGCTTGGCCCGACAGCGACCGGTGTCGTGCTCAGAATTTCAGGCGCCGGGACGCCGTCGGCGGCGGTTGAGAGCGATCGGGCTATTTCATCGCATACGACAAATCCTTTGACGCCTGCGATGGTCCAAACCCACGCCGATCCGGGATCGTAACGCATGATCCAGCCGCTCTTGATCAGCGCCTGCGCTGCGTCGCCCAGAGCGGCTCCGGCGGAATCCGGATGTTTGATCACCTCGAGCAGCCATTCAGGGTGCCTGATCAAGGTTTTCTCACCGATCATGCAAAGCATCTCACCCCAGGCGGCCCGTCCTTCAGCGATATCCCTTGCTGACGCAAGCAGCGCCCGCCCGAGCCAATCACTTTCCAGCAACGGCAAGCATGGGTTTTCGCCGCCTGCCGCCGGCCCTGCGTCATGCCGCGGCGGGTGAACTTGCGATGGAGGCCCCTCCCCTGCCTGTCGTGCAATTGCCGGCGAGACGCTGGAACCAGGCCGGGCCGGGAGGGCGACCGCTTCATCGGGTACGATTTTTGTCCCGTCCTCTCCCTTTGATCCGGCCCCTGCCCTCTCTTGAAATATCGGGGGCGACACGACCGGCTCCGCAGCAACCTGATGCACCGCTTTTGCGTTCGGCACGGGGCAGGACCCCTCCTTCGCCTTGATTGCAGCCGTTTCATTTATTATGGGTTCCGCCGCCACCGTCTCTTTGACGGCTGCCTCTGGCGACGCTTCCGGGATTGTCGGCGGAGAAGCCGGTGAACTATCGCCCGTCCGCGCCTCTGCCGCCTTCACCTTCTCATTTTGGTTCAGAATGATCGCCCCTCTTTCGAAAGGAGGCGTGTGGTCAAAAAGTTCATCAAGATGGGTAAGGCGCAAAAAATATAAGCGCACCGGTTTCGCCGCTGATAATGATTGCGGCGCAATCGGCCAATAGCGATATTTTTGTGCATCTACAACATATTGGCGGGCAAGCCCTCTTTCAATCAGGATATCCGCCAATACATCATGGCTTCTGGAGATGCCGGGAACCTCGTGTTCGCGTAAGTGGTCAATGATATTCTCAGCCGCGGTCTTCCACACAAGAAAACAAGCCTTGTCCCCGTCAAGATCAAGCAGCCACAGCGGCCCACCCGGCTTGTTCGGCGTCCATTTCTGACTGGCGATCATGTGTCTGGCGGCGGTCAGGATAAATCCTTCGACCGGAACGCCGATGCCCGGATCTTTGATGGCCCCCTCGCCTGTCCTCGCAAGGTCGCGAGCAACGCTCGTGCGATCAGCCGCCTTCACAATTTCGCCCATGGCGAGTTGTTCGGCAGCCCCGCCCTGGGGCTGAAAGCTGGCGATGAGGGCCATTGTCGCCTCCCCTCCCCCGTCGCCTAACCACACCAACGTATCTTTCGGGAGTAACCGACTGACGGCTCCCGCTCCGACAACTTCATGCCGTCCTTTGCGCCCGCGCACCCAACGCAAATAATAACGCTGGATTTGGCAGCGCAGGGCCCAATCTTCGATCGTTTCGGTGAGCGGCGTCCATCGTTGCCCGCCGTCGCGATCAACGACCTCAAGATCCGTCACCGGTTTCCCGATGTCGTGGTACAGCCCGGCCAGGAAAATCGCCAACCTCCATCGAGGTTCCCAATGCTTGCGCTGAAGCGGTGTCGCTCCTGCCTGAAAGGCGTGTGCGGCGGCGGCCCGTCCCGCCAGGAATGCGACTTCAAGGCCGTGGTGGAGGAGGCCGCCGGCGCCGCGGTGATGGTGCGCTTCGCTCGCCGGCAGCAGATGCGCGAAGGCCGCATAGGCCCTGATCGCCGGCTCGACGATTGAGGCGTATTCGTCGTCGGTCATAGGAAACAACTGCCGGATATCCCGGAGGAGTGCGGCTTGCGTCGTCAGAACGCGAGAAGAGGAGACCGCCGGCAATCCTTTTGCAAACGGAGGGTATACCGGGATCTCCTCGTCCGGTTCGCTACTCGACAGAGATTGCTGGGGAGCCCTGCCCCTCTGAATTATTTTTTGCAGCCAGTTACTCATCATCCCATTTTACGGTCGGTCGCCGGTTTCCGCCTCTCTGCAAAATATCGATTTTCGTCATTTTGCTCAGAGGCGGATGATGGTTACGGGGGGCTATCATGACGGTTTCAACGAGCTTTCACGGAAACCGCATGACCCGCCTCTCCGCTTTGCTTCTTGCCGTCGCTCTTGGCGCTTGCGCGCCCGCTGAAGATCATGGCGTGCCCGCCGCCGCTCCCGCCCCGCCGCCTCGCTTCGGCGCTTCTTATGGATGGAGCGGCGCCTATGACGCCGGGGCGGCCACGGGTAAAGAGGGCTACGCGCACTTCTTCTCACGCCGCGACGAACAGGCGGCGGTCGCGTCAGTGGGCGCCGACCAGGCGAACCGGGAAGAGGCCCTGCAGCGGATTGTGGAATCAGTCCTGCGCTGGCATGCCGAGGGAACACCCAGCCGCTGATCCCGGCTGTCCTTAGAGCATTTTTGCAGCCCTAATCATTCTAACATTATTCAATATATTCAATATGTTATAGTAATTTTGTCGTTTAGATACCCTCATTAATCCCTGCCGCCCGCCGGCGCTCAAGCTCTTGCTCGTCTGTGTCCTGGTTTTCATATGCCGGACTTGATGAGTTTTATCACTCTGATTTCATTGAAATTTTTCTGTAATCAGTCCTTTTTGCAGCCGAAATCCCCTCATTCCACCGCTGCAAAATGACGATTTTTCGCATTTATCGTCCCCTTCCTATATCCGTGGCGTGTTTTGGGGCCGCGCTCTCAATCCGCCTTTTCTGCATGCCAAATCCTGGCATAATTTACTTTATTATCAGTATGTTATATCAGGCTTATCACCAGGAATGAATCCATCGCTCCGGCTTCATGGACGGCTCCTCAAGCGCCGAAACAAATGATCGGGCGGGACGCTAAATACGTTTAACATATTGATTTTACGATAACAAATGCGCTCTTCTCACCATTCTGCATCCTAAATCCCCGTTTGCCCTGTTCAATGTCTCAAATTTTTCAATTTATTGACCGGCAGCTTAGCGGTACGCGAAAGCAGCTTCATAGTCGCCGTTCATCTTGATTTTGCAGGTGAAATCACATGAATATTCTCATGTATTTCAATAAGTTAGATTGTCATTAATCTGCCCATAAGGGATCTGACAGCGGCTGTGACGCTCTTCTCTTTCACACCGGCGGCGCTCTCAGACATGCCACGTCGTGGGGAGCGTTATGGCCGTTTCTGCATATTTCTGGACATTTGCAGCCGAAATCACGAATCAAGGCTATGGTAAATATCTTCGTAATGCGTATTGCTATCAGCAATCATGGTTTATGAGCGTCGGGAGGGGTTATGAAAAAGGGGGGAGTGACTGAATCGCGCGCCATGGCGCCCTTGCCCCTGTTCGATTCCCCGCTGCTTGACCCGGCCAACAATACGCATGCCTTGGCGCGTTATCCTTTTTTCCAGCTTGAGCGTAATTCGAGCCGGCGCAGCCTGACATTCGTTGACGGAGACTGCACTTTTACATGCAAGGCCGTCGAGGGAACCAACCTGCCTACTATCTTTGATCGCGACTGGCTGCTCTACGCCATCTCGATTATCATATCGAAAATGGACCGCGGAGAAGAACCTAGTCGCACCGTCATGGTCAGCGCCCACGATTTTCATCGAGTGACCAACCGCGACAGCAGTTCTCGCTCTTACTCCAACATGGCAGCACAGATTGAGCGTTTGCGTGGCGCTCTTGTAAAGACCAATATCGAAACCGGCGGCCAAGGAGCGACCGGATTCTTTAACTGGTTAGATACCGGAACGCAAATAAATTACGACCGAGAAAATGGTCAACGGCGTATGGTGTCGGTTACGCTTGTTTTGTGCGACTGGCTATTCAGAGCAATTAAGCTCGATGCTCAGAACTATCGCCTGCCCCCTGATTATTTTAATTTGTCGCCCATTGACCGTCGTCTCTATGATTTAGCACGAGCCAATGCCACTCCAACTTGGGAAACAAGTTTGGGTGAGTTGCAAAAATATGTGGGTTCGGACGGTCATGCCCGAAATTTTAAGCAAGCTGTCTCCGCAGCTAGCATCCCCGGTTATGCCGTAACCTTAACTGATCGATACATTCAACAGGAAGGTCGCCGCGGGCGGCCTTCCTCAGAACATCAAATCGTCGTGATCACTCAGGAGTCACACAAGAAGGCGCTTACCGCCCAGAAACCCAAAGCCCCAGCGCTGCGACGCCGTAAGGCTGCCCGCGGGCATGAAGGAGAAGTAGGAACGCTACTTTAAAAAAATAAACCGCACCCCACCGTTGGCGCGGCGAGGTGCGGTTGATCGGAATGACAGCCTCTGATGCAGCTATCTACCCTGTAGCAAGACGTAGACTAGCTGTCCTCAGTCAGGATTGCAAGCGAATCGCTTCAAAAATGCGGTTCGCAACGGTGGCTGTTACCCGATCGCGTCCCCTTAATTATGGGAGTTTGCGATCATGACGAACACGACATAGGCAAGATCACGCCGCTCACACAGAAGACGAATCCGCTTTGGTCATCAAGACGGCATAGGTTTGTTGCGCCTTTTTTTAGCGCAAGTGAGCGCTGCGGATTTCACCGGACGATTTGACTATCTGTAACAATTGACGCGCTGTTCGCCCATCGGCTTTCAGCGGCAGATGGTCGTTTCTCGTCAATTCCCCAATAAAATTTGAAATCAGGGCGAAGGCCCTGTGGAGGACTATTGCCATGGCGATAGACCGCAATGCGCGTGCGCGTCTTTTTCAGCGCATCCAGGCCGATCGATCCCTGACACTAGGCGCACGAGCCATAGCCAGGGCGATCGTACAGCTGTCGGACGGCATGGGCCGTTGCCGGCGCACCTATGACGCCCTCGCATCGGCGGCGGGCGTGGACCGCCGCACGGTGTCGCGGGCGTTAAAACACCTGGGCCGCTATATCGACATTCACCGCAGCCGCGTGATTCGACCGGGTCGCAACGGCGGGCGGCTGGTCATGGCCCGCGGGGTCAACCTCTACATGGTGCGTCTGCCGGCGGACTTCGCTGCTTCACACAAGGGGCAGGACGCCACGGAATCTACAAACCAACCTAATAAACCTGTCCCTCTTGCCCCCATCGACCCCGGTCTTGCGGCGGCACTGGCCCGTTTAGGTCACGCGATCGCCGATCGACGAGATAATCCCCTCCCACTTAAGCAATGAATACGATTGTCTGAGATAAAAATTTCCACTATCATCTACCAAATTGTATCAATAGCGGCAGGGCTATTCCATGTTGCCATCCCGTCTTGATAACTTTATCAGACTCCTGAATGAGTTGACTGACATGACTGGTGCATGCCGCTTTGAACTAAATGATAGTGTTCAGAATAAGCATAGATATTATGAAATATCCGTATACAAAGATTTAATGGATAAATGGGTTGTTAAATGTACGTGGGGAAGAATTGGAACAAATCTTGGGTCTTCGAATTCCTCCCAGACTTATGACAAATCCGCGTTAATTGCAGAAATCGCGTTACATTTATCTAAGAGATTTAAAAGGGGTTATCAATATGTCGAGGGGAATGGTGTATTTCAAAGCTTATAAAGCCATAATATTTATTGCATTTATTGTAACTATATTTCTTAAAACTGAACCGTCACAAGCAAGATGTTCGTTGTCCACAAGAAATCAATTCTTAACAGATACTTCTCTGATCAAGCCCGTGCTCATTGGCTGTCAGGTCGTATCAGGACAATGGATTGATCCATGGACCGGCAATGTCATCACTTCAGCTAAAGACGCCGACATAGAGCGGGTTGTCCCGCTGAACGAGGCGACGGCGTCAGGCGGCTATGCCTGGTCAGCTGAAACTCGATGGTCCTTCAACGATGACCCGTTCAATCTTGTCGTGGTCTCTCGTAGCAACAGGTCAGGTCGCCCTAACAGCGCCGGCCCCGACAAATGGGTTCCTCCGTCGCCCCATTTAGCGTGTTGGTTTATCGCTCGCTGGGCAGCGATCAAAACCAGATGGAAACTTACAATTTCCCCTGAGGAGGCGGATGTGATCCGGCGGTATGAACCGGTCTGTGGTCGATAAGCTCATCCTTCAGCATCGAAAGCCATCCTCCGCTTGCTGTGTAGCACATTTCGCAATTCATGGGTTGAATGAGCGACACATCGCTGGCATTCTGAGCCAAAGCATTAACCAATAGGGCGGCAGGGCTATGAACGGTTCCGTGATGAGGGCATTCCGCGAAAAGCGGGGTGAAAGTCAAGCACTCTTCGCCGAGTGGCTGGCAAGTCAACTTGGTCGAAAATATGATCGAACGAAAGTGACAAAGTGGGAAACAGGCGCTGAACGCATTCCCGTGCTCGTCGAAGATTTCCTTACTCGCAACGGTGCTGGCGGGACAAAACTGGCCAGGCGGGTTGTCGTGGCGGTGGCCAACCAAAAAGGGGGGGTCGGGAAGACCACTATTGCGGTGAACCTCGCCGCCAAGCTGAGCCGTCAAGGATTTCGCGTGCTTCTCATTGACGCCGATCCGCAGGCCAACGCCACCATCCACGTGAGCTGCAGTCCACTCGCCGCCGCTGCCGAAGGCAAGACCCTCTACGACGTGCTCCGCAAGGACCATCCGGTCAGCCGTTGCGTGACGCCCGTTCTTGATGGCCGCTTTGATCTTCTGGCCGGCGCCCTGGCGCTGTCCAAGTTCGACGCGGAGATGGCTGGCGACGGCTTTGCGGCGATTGGTCTGCAGAATAAGTTGGAGGAAGCGCGCGAGTATGACTTTGTAGTTATCGACTGCTCGCCGAGCCTGACCATGCTTACGGTCAACGCGTTGACTGCGGCTCACGGCGTTATCATTCCCGTGCAGACTGAGGCTTTCGCCGTCACCGGCATTCCCCTTCTTATCGAGACTATTACGAACATTCGGCGGCGGGGAAACCCGTCTTTGCAGGTTATAGGCATCGTGCCGACAATGTTCGACAAGCGAAACAGCCAGGACGGTGAGACGCTAGAGGATATTAAAAGAATTTATGACGGAAAGGCCCGCGTCTACGATCCCATCAAGCGCACGACTGACTATGCTAAGTCTGCAAAGGGGGGTTATCCCCTGATTGACTACGATCCGTCCGGTGAAGTGACGCAAGTTTTTGGTGATCTTTGCGATTCATTGATCGCCATGGCTACTGTCGCGGAGGGCTCCCATGGCGCGGTCTAGTCTTCCAAAAGGTGCGAATTCTGCCTATACGCAGGCTGCCGCAGCGGGCAGCGGCGCCGACGCGCTCTTCGGCACATCACGTGACTTCCCGCAGGTCGTTGAGATCGATTTGCTCCGCATCACCCCCAATCCCGATCAACCGCGAAAGCGTTTTGACGAGGATGAACTGCGGAGCCTTGCCGCCAGTATTGATACCCACGGGCTGAAGCAACCCATCTTGGTGATGAACGGGAAGGAGGGAGGCTACCTGCTGGTGGCCGGCGAACGTCGTTTTCGCGCCCACCAACTCCTGAAGCGACCCACCATCTTCGCGATCATCACCGAGGGCGCCGCAGACGAAATCGCACTGATCGAGAACCTTCAGCGGGTTGATCTCGATTTGCTGGAGCTGTCCGATAAATTCAGCGCCATGGCAACGTGTGACGGCTATACCCACGAACGCCTCGCAGCTTTGGCTGGTCGCAGCCGTACCGAAGTGACGAGCATCCTTGGTCTACAGCGGCTTTCCCCCACCATTCGGGCCGAGGTCGAGGCGGCGCCGCGCGAAGTTTCGAAGAGCATCCTTTTCGAAATCGCGGCTGTCCAGGACCATGCCCAGCAGGAGGGGCTATGGGCGCAGGTCAAGAGCGGCATGAGGACGACCGACCTACGCAAAGCCAAAAAATCGCCTGCTACTGGGGGGCAACAAAAGCCAGTCCTCCGCATAGTCGCTACTTCCCGTCGTTTGGTGCGCGAAATTGAGGCCGCGTATGAGCAACGGAGGGGGGGGGGCGATGGGGCTGTCTTAGATCAGAATCATCGTGAGGAGCTGTCGCGCTTGCGGTCCATGATCGATAAACTCCTTGATGACGATAAGGAAACGGTGTTGGCGTGATATGGAGATGCTGAAAGCCCTCCACTCGCTCACGCTGTCCGAATTCGGACAGTTTGCCATCCGAAATGGGCCGCGTGTTTTTTGTCCGAATTCGGACAGCGTCGGGCTAGCTCGCCCGACGCCTTGCCGGAGAAGAGGGAAAGAAGCGCGCGCCATCAAGGTAGCGTATGTATGAATAGAGCGCAGCCCTGAAAGCCCCCCTCCTCCATCATGCTGTCCGAATTCGGACAGTTTGCCATCCGAAATGGGCCGCGTGTTTTTTGTCCG
>CALGOL010000244.1 GCA_937960755.1 uncultured Azospirillum sp. | reverse complement strand
TTCCGCGCTCGTGCTGGCCGGTTGTCAGACGACGCCGGGCGCCGGCGCCAAAGCGGACAAGCCGGCGCAAGCACGACGCTACGCCGCTTATCCTGACGTGACGCTTGAGCAATGGCTGGCGGAATTGCGCAAGGAAGCGCTGGGCCGCGGCGTGCGCGGCGAAATATTCGACCAAGCCTTCGCCGACCTGAAACTGTCGGAGCGGGTCGGCGAGTTGGACGCCAGCCAGCCGGAATTCACCCGCCAGCCCTGGCAATACATTGATTCGGCGGTGTCGGAACGCCGCGTCGCCGAAGGCCGCAAACGGCTGGAGCGCCACGGCGCGCTGTTGCGCGAAACCAGCCGGCAAAGCGGCGTGCCGGCGGAAATCCTCGTCGCCTTCTGGGGGGTGGAGACCGATTTCGGCGCTTCCACCGGGAACTTCTCGGTCATCAACGCCGTCGCCACGCTGGCGTTCCAAGGCCGCCGCACCGACTATTTCCGCAGCGAGCTGCTGGCCGCCTTGGAAATCCTCAACAAGGGCGACATCCCGCTGGCGGGCTTGCGCGGTTCATGGGCCGGGGCGATGGGGCAGACCCAGTTCATGCCGACCATCTTTATCGCCCACGCCACCGACGCCGACGGCGACGGCCGCCGCGACATCTGGAACAGCCTGCCTGACGTCTTCGCCTCCACCGCCAAATTCGTCCGCGCCAACGGCTGGCGGCCCGGCGAATCCTGGGGACAGGAAGTGCGGCTGCCGGACGGCTTCCCCTATCAAGACGCCGAGTTGACCATCACCAAGTCGGTGGCGGAATGGCGGGCGCTGGGGGTGACCGGCATGGACGGCAAGCCGCCGGCCGGCGACGGGAACGCCTCCATCCTGCTGCTTGCCGGGCGCCAAGGCCCGGCCTTCCTGGCGCGGGAGAATTTCCGCGCCATCATGCGCTACAACCCGTCCACCAGCTACGCCCTGGCGGTGGCGCTGCTGTCCGACCGCATGGCCGGACGGCCGGGTATCGTCGCCGACTGGCCGCGTCACGAACAGCCGCTGTCGAAAGACGAACGTTTTGAAGTGCAGCAACGTTTGGCCGGGCTGGGTTACGACCCCGGCAAGCCGGACGGCATGATCGGCCCGGCCACCCGCGCCGCGGCGCGCAAGTTTCAAAGCGCCGCCGGAGACATCCCCGACGGCTTCGTCACCAAGGACATGCTGGAAAAGCTGCGCCGCGCCGGGGGCTGACAGGCACGCGGGGCTAAAGCGTCAGTCGATCAAATCTTCCAGCGTCGCGCGCACCACCTGGACGATTTCCGACCCGTAGCGGCTGACGTCGACGCCGGTGGAGGCGGCGAGGATCGACAGCTCGTGTTCGGTGGTGGGCGCGAATCGAGCGATTTCCGACCCCGCCCCTTCCGGCAACACCGCATCGACGCTCAGTCCGTCGCGCACCGCCGCCCGCTCCGCCCAGCCGTTGAGCGCCCCGATAATAGCGCTCTCGATCTGCTTGGCCTCTTCCTTCAGGCGCATGTCCTGGAACAGCACCAAAATCCGCCACGCGCCGTCAGCGTAGGCGGTGTCGATGCGCGTCACCTCCACCGACCGCAGGAAGTGCGCCAGCCTTTCGCGCGCTTCGTCGGAATGTTCGTCCGGGATGATGAAGGTGCGTATTTCCGCGCTCATGTCCTGCTCCGTGCTGCGCCTTTGACGCTACGCCATGTTGGCGCTAACCACCGCGCGGATCAACCATCCGTCGCGGGCTCGGCGATCAAATTAGGCGGCAAATCTTTAGCGTCCGTTACCTTTCGGAAACGCTGTCACGGGTTTGCAATATTACATTCATTAATGCGAAATATTTATATAATCCTTGTGAACAAGACGCCGCCCCCAGCCTCATGCTAAGCCGGCGATAGGCACTGGACCGCGTGGGGGAATGACTTCCCTCTCGCCATAGCGTAAGGCGTACGATGGATTATCAGATTGACGACGCGCCGGAAGAGACGATTTTCCGACTCGGCGGGCGCATGACCTTTGTCGACCATGAGAAATTTCGCGAAGTGCTGGCCGCGTTCGACGCCCGGCCGGGCAAGCGGCTGGTTTTCGATTTGTCGGGGCTGGAATTTGTCGATTCGTCCGGGCTCGGCATGTTTATCATCGCCCGCGACGCGGCGCTGAAGAAGAACGCCGCTTTCGGCCTGCGCGGCGCGCGCGACGATGTGCGGCGGCTCATCACCATCGCCAAATTTCATAAGATGTTCGACATCGCCGATTGAAACGCCCGCCCAAAACCTTGCGCCCGACGGCGGCGCCCACCGTTTACGGCATCGAATTGGGCCAGTCGCCGGCCCAATGGCGGATTCTCGCCGCCGACGACAGCCTATTCAGCTTGCGGACGCTGGCGCGCTTCCTTCAGTGGGCCGGCATGGATCAGGTGGCGTTCGCCCAATCGGGGTTTGAAGCGCTGCGGCAAGCTGAAAGCTTCCGTCCTGATTTGATCGTGCTGGACGCTTGGCTGTCGGGCCTGGACGGGGTGGAGACGTTGCGTCGACTGCGCGCCGATCCGCGCTTTCGCGACCTGCCCATCCTGGTGCAGGCGGCGACGCCGTCCGACCATCTGCGCACCGTGTGCTTCCACGCCGGGGCCACCGACATCATCGCCAAGCCGATCAATCCCGGCGAATTCATCACCCGCGTCCGCTATCACCTGGAGCGCCGCGCGCTGGTGGACGAGCTGAAAAGCTTCCGCCGCCGCATCGAACGGGATCTGACGCAAGCCCGCGCCCTGCAACTCGCCCTCGCCCCCGAAGCCGACGCGCTGGCGGAACTGGAACGGGCCAGCGGCTTTCAGAT
Organism: uncultured Azospirillum sp.; assembly: GCA_937960755.1. Lineage (GTDB taxonomy): Bacteria > Pseudomonadota > Alphaproteobacteria > Azospirillales > Azospirillaceae > Azospirillum. The sequence continues at coordinate 8,678 of CALGOL010000244.1, read as the reverse complement.
CACCGGCGCGCTGCACAGCTCGGATGAAATCGGCGGCGACGTCTGGACGGCGTTTGAAATTGGCGAAGACCGCGCCGGGCTGTTCGTCGCCGACCTGACCGGCCATGGCATTCCAGCCGCGATCAACGCTTTTCGCCTGCACACGCTGATTTCTCGCGCGCCGCGCGGCGATTTGGACGATCCGGCGCGGCTGTTGACCCATCTCAACGCCCGTTTGCGGGAAATTCTGCCGGTTGGGCAGTACGCCACCGCGTTTTACGGGGTGTTCGACCGGGCGGACGGCGTGTTGCGCTACGCCTCGGCCGGGGCGCCGTCGCCGCTGTTCCGACCCGACGACGACACGCCGTTTCAACCGCTGGACGGATCTGGAATGTTTATCGGCGCCTTCGACGGCGCGGAATACGACAACCGCACCCAGCCGTTTCCGCCAGGCGCGTCGCTGCTGCTTTATTCCGACGGCTTTACCGAGGCCCGCGATCCGGAAGGCCGCATGCTGGGCGAACGCGGGCTCGCCCAGTTCGCCGCGGCGGCGGCGGACACAGCGCCGGACAGCCCGGCGGAGCGCCTGACCGCCGATTTTATCGACTGCTTCGGCGACCGGGTGGACGACGACCTTACCGCCGTCTGGGTGCGGCGGCCGGCTTAACGCCGCCGCAACCCGGCGCGAATAACGGCTAAGCCTTGCGCGGGTGGCGCGCCTTCCACTTTTCCAACTGGGCGACGTGGTCGGCTTCCTCGGCGGCGAATTCCTCCGCCATCATGCGCACTTCCGGGTCGGTGGAGTTCTTGGCGACATCGGCGTAGAACGCCAAACCGCGCTTTTCGCTGTCCAGCGCCAACTCAAGGGCGTATTCCACCGTCATCAGGTAGTGCGAACCTTCCATTGAGGCCGCTTCCGGGCTTTCGTCATCCGGCCACTGGAATTCTTCATCCTTCAACACCGGAATCTCGCGGTAGCTCGAGCGCTTGCGGGCGTCGTCCAGATGCAGACGGGAGAAATGAGCCATCTTGCCGAAGAACTCGGCGATTTCGGTGTTGCCGTAGGTTTTCATCGACTCGGCGAGATCCGAGAAACGGTTGGCCGCGTCCTCTTCCAGCTTGCAGGCGTGGGCGAGAAACAGCGTGATGTCGTCGGCGGCGCGCATCGTCATGGCGTGGTTGCTCAAACCTTTTTAGAGGGAATACAGATTACCGTCAGCATACCCTTGTCGCGGCGCCGCATGGCGGAAAAACCGCTGCGGTGCGACAATTTATCAGCCCAATGATGGCTCCCGCCAACGACCGACCAGCGTCAAGAGGCCCCCCTTGCCCGAACTGCCCGAAGTCGAAACCGTCCGTCGCGGCTTGGCGCCGATCTTTGAAACGCGCCGCCTCGCCCGCGTCGAACAGCGCCGCGCCGACCTGCGCCGACCCTTCCCCGCCGATTTCGCCGCAAGGCTGACGGGGCGGCGAATCAACGCTTTACGGCGGCGGGCGAAGTACATGCTGTGGGATTTGGACGACGGCTGGTCGCTGATCGTTCATCTTGGCATGTCGGGACGAATGATGCTGGCCGACCACTGGCCGCAACACCCCGGCCCGCACGATCATGTGATCTTCGCCGCCGACGACGGCCGCACCGCCACCTTCAGCGATCCGCGGCGCTTTGGGCTGATGGATTTGGTCGAAACCGCGCGACTCGATTCGCACCCGCTGTTCGCCGGCCTCGGGCCCGAGCCGTTGGGCAACGAATTTTCCGGACCCGCGCTGTTCGCCCGCATGAAGGGACGCAAAAGCCCGCTGAAGGCGGTGCTGCTGGACCAGAAAACCGTCGCCGGCCTTGGCAATATTTACGTTTCGGAAGCGCTGTTCTTGGCCGGATTGAACCCGACGCGACTGGCGGCGGAGGTGACGGCGCAAGACGCCGAACGACTCGCAAAGGCGGTGCGCGACGTGCTGGAGCGCGCCATCGCCGCGGGCGGCTCCACCTTACGGGATTACGTGCAGGCGGACGGCGAATTGGGTTACTTTCAGCATGATTTCGCCGTTTACGACCGCGAAGGCGCGCCTTGTCCGGGGTGCGACTGCGACACGGCGGCGACCGGCGGCGTGCGCCGCATCGTGCAGTCCGGCCGATCCACTTTCTATTGCCCAAACCGGCAGCCGTGAGGTAGAAAATTGCCCATGCGCCTTGCTAAACGCTTCTTGCCCGCCCTGGGGGCGGTGTTGTGTCTGCTGTCCGCCGGACTGGCGACGGCGGCGGACCCGGCGTTCATCGCCGGCCTGAACGACGTGCCGCTGATGCCCGGCCTTGCGCCGCAGGGGGAAACGCTGGTGTTCGACAAGCCGGGCGGCCGCATCGCCGAAGCGTCGTTCGCCGGCGCCGTCAGTATGGAGGCGGTGCGGCGCTTTTACGCCGACACCCTGCCGCAACTGGGTTGGCGCGCCGCCGGCCGCGACCATTACGTTCGCGACCAAGAAGAATTGACGCTGCATGTCGGCGGCAAAGCGGCGCTGCGCGTGGTGGTCGAACCGCGACGCTGACGCCGCTTATTCCATCATTTGACCGAGCAGGAGACCTCATGCCTTACGAGATGATCCTGGTGGAGAAGCGCGACCGCGTCGGGCTTGTCACGCTGAACCGACCCAAGGCGCTGAACGCGCTGTGCGATCAGATGATGACGGAATTAAGCGCGGCCTTAGCGGCGCTGGACGCCGACGACGAGATCGGCGCCGTGGTGCTGACCGGTTCGCCCAAAGCGTTCGCCGCCGGCGCCGATATCAAGGAAATCGCCAATCTCTCTTACGTTGACGCCTACAAACAGGAGTTCATCACCGCAAAGTGGGAGGCGGCGGCGAAAATGCGCAAGCCGATCATCGCCGCGGTGGCGGGGTACGCGCTGGGCGGCGGCTGCGAGTTGGCGATGATGTGCGACTTCATCCTGGCGGCCGACACCGCCCGCTTCGGCCAGCCGGAAATCACCATCGGCACCATCCCCGGCGCCGGCGGCTCGCAACGCCTCACCCGCGCGGTGGGCAAGGCGAAGGCGATGGAGATGATCCTCACCGGCCGCAACATGGACGCAGCCGAAGCCGAGCGCGCCGGCTTGGTCAGCCGCATCGTGCCGGCGGACAATTTGCTGGACGACGCGCTGAAAACCGCCGAACGCATCGCCTCGATGTCGCGGCCGGTCGCCATGATGGCGAAGGAGGCGGTCAACGCGGCGTTTGAAACCGGACTGGCGGAAGGCGTGCGCTTTGAGCGCCGGATGTTCCACGCCAGTTTCGCGCTGGTGGACCGCAAGGAAGGCATGGCGGCTTTTGTGGAAAAGCGCGAGGCGTCCTGGAAAGATTGCTGACCGGCTGGCGGCGCGCCGCGGGGAAAAAACGGAGGGTTTGAGGGCGATGACGCTGGAACTATGGGCGGTGTATTTCGCCGCCGCTATCGGCCTGTCGCTGACGCCGGGGCCGAACGGGCTGTTGTCGTTAACCCACGGCGCCCGCTACGGTCTTGGCCCCACCATTTTCACCGTGGTGGGCGGGGTGCTGGGCTTCATGGTGTTGATCGCCGCCTCGCTGGCGGGCTTGGGCGCGCTGCTGGCGGCCTCGGAAACCGCCTTCACCGTCGCCAAATGGGTCGGCGCGGCTTATCTGGTTTACTTGGGCGTGCGGTTGTGGCGCGCCCCGGCCTCGGCGATCAGCGTCGGCGCCAAGGGGGCGGACGGACGGGAAGCCCGCCCGATGCGCCTGTTCGCCCAAGGTTTCCTGGTGGCGACCTCCAACCCGAAAGCCATGGTGTTTTTCGCCGCCTTCCTGCCGCAGTTCATGACGCCGGACATGTCGTTTTGGATGCAGTTGGCGGTGTTGGGCGGCACTTTCGCCGTGACGGAACTGATTTACGAGTTGGCTTTGGCGGGCGCGGCGCAACGCATCGCGCCGTGGCTGACGCGCAACGGCAAGCTGTTCAACCGCATCACCGGCGGCGCCTTCATCGGCGTCGGCGGCATGCTGGCGGCGGCGGGGAGAGGGTGATATCTCTTAATGGATTGCTTTTGGCGCGCCTCGCCACAATAAGAAGAGAATAGGTTGAGGCTATAAAGATTAATGCATAAAATCCATCCGCTGCACGCGGAAGGATAACATGCCTTACACTCCTAATATGAAAGCATCGGCGCGCCGCCATCTTGAAGCCGCTGAACAGCTATATAGAAATGGAAAACGTAAAGATGTCGCAGGCTATTTATATGGCGTGGCGGCGGAATGCGCAGTTAAGGCCATGATGCTTGATTGCGGCATGCAACCCCGCAATCCCAGAAACAAGAATGACCCGTTCTTCGCGCACTTCCCGGAATTGCGAACAATGCTGTTGGATTTAAAATTAAGCGGACGGAAATCCGCCTCGATCAGCCGCCTTATTTCGCATGCTTCCTTTATGCAGCATTGGTCTACTGATATGCGCTATTGTGACGGAAGGGAAATTGAGCCGGACCGGATTGAAAGATGGGCGGATCAAGCGGGGCAAGCGATTTCCGCCATCGGCACTTGAGGCATTGCGATGAAAATCCGATTCGACGACAGCTTGCCCGCCTTTGCCGATGTCATCGTCAGCCATTGCGGCGAAGAGGCGTTTAAAAACGGCGTCGTCTTGCGCGACGCCACCGGCAGATTGGCGTTTTTTAGCGCCGAGCCGCTCTCCGACGATCAAAAAGACGCCATAACCCAAGCTTTGATGACGGCGCTGGGGCCTTACGCGCGGGATGACAGATGCGTCGCCGGACCAGATGATTTCGGCGCTGAGGAGATTCTGAGCGAAGAGCCGTTGCTGAATGTGACGGTTGGGAAACGTCGCCTGCGCTTGGCCGACCGGCGAATCGTCGGCGCCGACTGGCTGCGCGCGCCGGTGGAACGGGCTGATGGGCCGCCGCGTTTCGTTTTCGCCAGCATCAAGGGCGGCGTCGGTCGTTCCACCGCCTTGGCGGTGACGGCGGCGCATCTGGCTTTTCAGGGCATGAAGGTTTTGGTGCTGGATTTGGATATGGAAGCGCCGGGCTTGGGCTGGATGCTGCTGGACGGCGACACCCGCCCTGAATTCGGCGTCATCGACGCTCTGGTGGAAAACGGCGTGTCGGGCTGGGATAACTTGTTTCTCGCCGACTTAGTCAGCCCATCGCCGCTAGCCGATAATCGCGGCAGAATTGACGTGGTTCCGGCTTTCGGAAAGCGTTCGCAAAACAACCCCGGCGAGGTGTTGGCGAAACTGTCGCGGGCCTATCTGGAAGATGTGCGAGATGAAGGCGGCGCCGACACGATTCTGGACCAAGTACGCGATTTGGTGGAGCGGTTAGCTGAGCGGGAACGCTATGACGCGGTGCTGATCGACGCTCGCGCCGGTTTGCACGAAACAACGGCGGCGTCAATTATGGGACTTGGCGCCGAGGTGCTGCTGTTCGGGCTGAACGAACCACAGAACTTTTACGGCTACGCCGCGCTGCTCTCGCATCTGGCCCGCTTCATGCCGCGTGATGGATCAACCCCAAAATGGCTGGCGCGCTTAACCATGGTGCAAGGCAAAGCGGAGTCCGGGGAAGAAGGGGCGTCGATAACTTTTCCGGAAGCCTGCCAGAACCTGTTTCAAGATGCCGGGTTATTGAACGCGCCGCCGACGCAGCCCGAACCGCGCTTGCCTGAGGGATCGTTTAGCGACGTGCCGTGGGAAGACGATGACGCCGAGATTGATATTGGCGATATCGTCGGTGAAACGGAGATGAATGCTGGGCCGTCGGTCGTTACTGTGAACGACAACCCTAAATACCGCCGTTTTGATCCGATTCGGCGTCCGGAGTTGTTGCAAAAAGGCGCATATTGGGACAGCTATGAAGAACTGCTGACGCATATCATGCAGCGCTTGCCTGATGACGGAAACGGTTCCTGATGCCTCTGATCCCGCAAGACTTCCATGCGATTCGCAACGCGATTGCGGCGATTCCCGGCGACGTGTCCCATGACGCCGTTGGGGCTTATGCGCCGCAACCGGCGGACATGTATGCTCCATCCACCCACGCCGCCGCACTTGACCCGACGACGCCCATTGTCATCGGCGCCCGCGGGACAGGAAAGAGCTTTTGGTCTGGCGTTCTAGGGCAACCGGAGACGCTTCATGCCGCCGCCCAAGCATTTCCTAACCTGAAATTAGGCGACGTTCACGTGCGGTTCGGGTTTACCGCCGTCGGCGGTCCAGCCGGCGTCAATACCGAAGCGCTGAATCAGTATGTTTCGGAGTCTGCCGATGTCAGGCAAGCGGGAGCGTTCTGGTGGGCGACGGTGGTGCGGGCGACCCTGCAGGATGCCGACGAAAGCATTAACTGGGGCCAGGCGGTCGAAACAGGGGCTGACTGGGAACGCCGCGAGGAACTTCTTGCCAAGCATGACGCACGGTTACGAGGCGAGGGTAAAACCCTGCTCATCGTCTATGACGCGCTGGATCGGATCACCAATGATTGGGGGCGACGGCGCCTTTTGATGGAGGCGTTGCTCGAAGTGGTTTGGGCAATGCGCGCCTATCGTCATCTGCGGGTTAAGCTGTTTCTTCGCCCCGATATGCTGGAAGACGAATCCTTACGCTTTGTCGAACTGCCAAAGCTGAGAGCCGGCGCCGTGCGCTTAACGTGGTCCTCTCTTGATCTCTATGGGATGTTCTTCTCCCGCCTAGCGCTGAGTGGCGATGATGAGGCAAAGGAAGCCTTCGCCATCCTGCTTCGCGACCTGCGTCTTCCGGTTCCTAATCAGGTGGATGTTTTGTCCCACCGTTGGCCGCTGACAAAATCAAAAGACACCCAGATATCCGTCATGCGGGTCATGGCAGGGGAATTTATGGCTGAAGGGAAGTTCGGCTACAAAAAAGGCAACACGTATGACTGGCCCATCAATCATTTAGCAGACGCCTTCGGCGAAGTGACGCCGCGCAGTTTTCTGGGGTTAATGATCGGAGCGGCGAAGTTCGGCCCGGCGCCGGATGACCGAGTTATCACCGCTAACGGCATGCTTAACGGCTTACGCGCGGCGTCTAAAACGCGGGTTGACCAACTTCATCAAGAATTCGCTTGGATCAAAGGTGTTTTGGCGCCGTTGGCCGGATTGTTAATGCCCACAAAGCAGCCGGACGAGGTATATGACGTCTGGCGCCGCGCCGGCACCATCAAGGCGGTTATTGACGATTCAAAGAACAACAACTATTTGCCGCCCTTTCCGATTACAGAAGGCGTAAGCGAGCATGATTTGTTTATCGCCATGCGGGATATCGGCGTCATGTCGCAACGCATGGGCGGGCGCAAGGATCCGCCTGGGTATTTCCGTATCGACATGCCGGATTTATACCGGGTGGCGGCCAAGCTGCTGAAAAAAGGCGCCCCGGCCCTCCGCTGACCACCCCCTACTTCCTCAACACCTTGCCGCCCTTGAGCTTCGACCAGTCGCGGGTGAAATAGGCGAAATCCCGTGACGGGCGACCGTAAAGATAGCCTTGCGCCAGCGGCACGTCGAGGCTGCGCAGCAATTCCGCCTGCACCTCCTCCTCCACCTGCTCGCCGATCAGCCGCAAACCTAATTGACGGCAGACGTCCACCATGGAGCGCAGCATCGCCATGTCGCGCTCGCTGACCAAGGCGTTGCGCACGAAATGGCCGTCGATCTTGGCGAAATCGACCCGCAAACCGTAGAGCGATTGGAACGAGGTGGCGCCGCTGCCGACGTCGTCCAAACAAATGCGGAAACCCGACGAACGCAGTTTTTGCAAAACCTCGTTCAGCTTTTGAATGTCGGTCACCACCACGGTTTCCGTCATTTCAATCAACAGCTTACGCACCACGTCGCCGTAAGGCTCGGTCACCGCCTGGAACTGGCGCAAGAACAGCGGGCTCATCAGCGTCTTGGCGGAAAGATTGATCGCCACTTCCGGCAGATTGGGTTCCTTGCGGTAGGTGTGCAAGGTCTCCAGCACCGATTGAGTCAGCAACAAGTCGAAGTCGTAAATCAGCCCGACGTCTTCGGCGAAGGTGATGAAGTCTTGTGGCGACGGCATGCCCTCCACCCGCGTCAACGCCTCCAGATGATGGATGGCGCCGGTGGTAAGATCGACAATCGGCTGATAGACGACGAAAAATTCGCGCTTTTCAATGGTGGCGCGCAGCCGGCCGATCCGCTCCACCGCGTCCGACAACATCCGCTTCGCCCCGTCCTCCAGCGACGAAATGGTGAACTCGCCGCCCTGCGCCGTGGCGAACGCCTGCACCGTGTAGACCAGCGCGCGCGCAGCGTCGGCGGCGTCAAGATTGTCTTCCGACACGTCCAGCGACCACGTGCGGATATGGCTGTCGTCAATCTCGCAGCCCACCGCCGCAATCAGGTCGGAGATGTGCTCGCGCACCTCGTCGCTGTCGATGTCGTCGGAATGGACGATGCCGTAACGGTCGGCGGCGAGCCGGCCGGCGCTGTCGCCGTCGGCGGAAATGCCGCGCAGATAGGCGTCGATGCCCTGCCGCACCTCCTCCGCCGCCCCTTCCGGCAGATTGTCCACCATATCCTGCAAGCCTTCGATCAGCAGCAGGGTCAGGCCGTTCTCCACCCCCTTTTCGCGGGCGCGGATAATCCGCTCCTCCAGCAGCGCGGTGAAGCTGCCGGCGTCGTGCAGTTGTTGCGCAATC
>CALGOL010000243.1 GCA_937960755.1 uncultured Azospirillum sp. | reverse complement strand
GTCCGAAGCCGCCTCAAGACCGCCGTCGGACGGGTCCTCCCGCAGCGCCAAAGCGAGCCCGTAGGCGGCGGCGGCGCCGATCAGCGGCGCGCCGCGCACCAGCATGGCGCGGATGGCGTGAACCGCCTCGGCCAGACAAGTCAACCGCGCCGTCGCGAAGACATGCGGCAGCTTGGTTTGATCGATGATCTCCACCGACCAGCCGTCATCCGCCAACCAGATGGTGCGGCGCGCGACGCCATCGACATTCATGACCAAACGCTCCCGCTTCAAGGTGAACGGCGAACGCCCGGCGTTACGCCCGCAAGGCGTCCTGATTGTCGAGGAACCAGCGATAGGCGTGCGCCACGCCGTCTTTCAGCGAATAGCGCGCTTTCCACCCCAGCTTGGTCAGGCGGCCGACGTCAAGCAGCTTGCGCGGCGTTCCGTCCGGCTTGCTGGCGTCAAAATGGAAGCCGCCCGTATAGCCCGCCACGTCGGCGATGATTTCGGCCAGTTCGCGAATGGCGACATCTTCGCCGACGCCGACGTTGATCGCCACGTCGTCGTTGTGGAAGCGCAACAGATGAACGCAGGCGTCCGCCAGATCATCAACATGCAGAAATTCGCGGCGCGGTTTGCCCGACCCCCAAATCTCCACGCTGTCCAGCCCTTCCAGCTTGGCGCGATGGATCTTGACCATCAGCGCCGGCAGGACGTGGCTGCCCTTGAGATCGAAGTTGTCGCCGGGACCGTACAGGTTGGTGGGCATCGCTGAAACGAAGTCGCAACCGTACTGCTTGCGGTACGCCTGGCACAGCTTGACGCCGGCGATTTTGGCGACGGCGTACCATTCGTTGGTGGGCTCCAGCGGACCGGTCAGCAGCTCGTCTTCGGTGATCGGCTGCTTGGCCATGCGCGGATAGATGCAAGACGAGCCCAAGAACAGCAAGCGCTTCACCCCGGCCAGATAAGAGCCGTGGATGATGTTCGCTTCGATCGCCAGATTTTCATAGATGAAGTCGGCGGGGTAAGTGGCGTTGGCGAGAATCCCGCCGACCTTGGCCGCCGCCAGCACCACGGCGTCGGGCTTCGCCTCGGTCAGCCAGCTTTCCACGTCGGCTTGTCGGCGCAAGTCGACCCGGTCGCGACCAACCGTCACGATCTCGCAGTCCTCGCGGGCCAGCCGGCGGACCACCGCCGAACCGACCATGCCGCGATGGCCGGCGACCCAGATCTTTTTCCCGGCGACGTCAAAAACCTGTTCAGGCGCGGTTGTCATGACGCACCGCCTCGTTGCGCACCGTTTCCAGATCGCAGCGAACCATGTCCTTCACCAGATCATGGAAGCTGGTGGTGTGGGACCAGCCCAGCACGCGCTTCGCTTTAGCGGGATCGCCCAGCAGCAGGTCGACTTCGGTCGGGCGGAAATAGCGCGGGTCGATCTCCACCAAGGCGCGGCCGCTGGCGGCGTCGACGCCCTTTTCATCGACGCCGGCGCCGGTCCACGCGATCTTGACGCCGACTTCGGCGAAGGCGAGCTCGACGAATTCGCGCACGCTATGGGTCTCCCCGGTGGCCAGCACATAGTCGTCGGCCTCCGGTTGCTGGAGAATGCGCCACATGCCTTCGACATAATCGCGGGCGTGCCCCCAGTCGCGCTTAGCGTCGAGGTTGCCGAGATAAAGGGATTTTTGGCGTCCCAAATGAATCGCGGCGACGGCGCGGGTGATTTTGCGGGTCACGAAGGTTTCGCCGCGAATCGGGCTTTCATGGTTGAAGAGAATTCCGTTCGACGCATGCAAACCGTAAGCTTCACGATAATTGACCGTGATCCAATAGGCGTACAGCTTGGCGGCGGCGTAGGGGCTGCGCGGATAAAAAGGCGTGGTTTCCTTTTGCGGCGTCTCCTGCACCTTGCCGTACAGCTCGGATGTGGAGGCCTGATAGAAGCGGGTCTCCTTCTCCATGCCGAGGATGCGGATCGCCTCCAGCAACCGCAACGTGCCGACGCCGTCGGCGTTGGCGGTGTATTCCGGCGTCTCGAAGCTAACCTGAACATGGCTTTGCGCCGCCAGATTATAGATCTCGGTCGGCCGGACTTCCTGCACCAAGCGGATCAGATTGGTGGCGTCGGTCAAATCCCCGTAGTGCAAGAAGAAGCGCAGATCGCCGTCATGCTGATCGTGATACAGATGATCGATGCGCCCCGTATTGAACGACGAGGAACGCCGCTTGACGCCATGGACCACGTATCCTTTGGACAGCAGGAGTTCGGCGAGATAGGCGCCGTCCTGGCCGGTGACGCCTGTAATCAGCGCTACTTTTTCAGACATGCTTTCATTCCGCTTATTATAGCCGTCCGCGTTGCTCCGCCGCGCTCCTGACGGAACCTGGGCAGGCTTTTTCATCGAATCGTTAAGATTCGCCGACTGTTGATTACCACCGGACGGCCAAGGATCAAAGTAGATAAACCCCCGCCCCGATCGGCCCTACTCTCGACGCATGCGCCCCACCAGCCCGGTGGTGCTTTGGCCTGGGATTAATTCCGCCAACATCACGACCCCGCCGTAAGACTGCACGAAATCGGCCCCGACCACCGTTTCGACCGTATAATCAGCCCCCTTCACCAAAACATCCGGCTGAATAGCTTCGATCAAGCGCAGCGGCGTGTCGTCGCTGAACAGAACCACCAGATCAACCGACGCCAACGAGGACAGCACCGCCGCCCGCGCCAATTCATTCTGCACCGGGCGTTCCGGACCTTTCAGACGGCGCACCGAGCTGTCGGCGTTCAGCCCCACCACCAGCCGGTCGCAAGCCCGCCGGGCTTGCCCTAACAGCGACACATGGCCTGGATGCAGCAAATCAAAGCAACCGTTGGTGAAGCCGACCTTGTAGCCGGCGCGCCGCCAGCGGTCGACCACCTTCGCCGCATCGGACAAGTTGACCAGTTTTTCATGGTCGCCGGCCGCTTGTTCGTCCAGCAGCTCCCGCAGTATCTCTTCGGCGTGCGCCACCGCCGTCCCCGCCTTGGCGACGACCACGCCGGCGGCGACGTTGGCCAGCGTCGCCGCGGCGGCGAGCGAGGCGCCGGTCGACAATGCGCAGGCCAGAACGGCGATCACCGTGTCTCCCGCCCCTGAAACGTCAAAAACCTCACGCGCGGCGGCGGCGATATGCTCAACCCGCCCATCGCCGGACACCAGCGTCATGCCGTCTTCGCTACGGGTCACCAACACATTGGCGACGCCGCAGCTTTCGATCAGACAGCGCGCGGCGGCGACAATCTGCGCATTGTCGCCGACCGGCATGCCGGTTGCGTTGTGCAGCTCGTTTCGATTGGGGGTGATGACCGTGGCGCCGCGATAGCGGCGGTAGTCGCGCCCCTTGGGATCGACCACCACCGGCTTGCCGGCGCGCTGGGCCGCGGCGATCAATTGTTCGACAAGCTCTGGAATCAGCACGCCTTTACCGTAATCAGACAGCACCAGCAAAGCGGCTTTCGCCAGTTGAGCCGTGCAGACGGCCAGCAAATCGCGTGCGACATCGTCGGAAATCGGCGACGTCGTTTCAAGATCCGCCCGCAAAAGCTGATGACCTTCCGCGATAAAGCGGGTCTTCTCGGTGGTCGTGCGGCCGCGCTCGATCAGCAAATGGGGGGCGGCGTTGGCTTCCGCCGCCAACAAACCCGAGACCCGTCGCCCGGACTCGTCGTCGCCGATCGCCGACACGAAAATCGCGTTGGCGTCGAGCGCGGCGATATTGCGCACCACATTGCCCGCCCCGCCCAGCATCAGGCTTTCGCGCTGAATACGCAAAATCGGGATCGGCGCCTCGGGTGAAATCCGCTCCACCGCCCCGTAAACAAAGCGATCCAGCATGAGATCGCCGACGCACAAAATGCGGGCGCCTCGCCAAAGGTCAAGCAACGAACCAAGACTCCGCAGGTCGGAAGCCCCCTGCGCCTCCTGCCGAACGTCAGACAAGTGAAGCTCCTATAGCCGTACGCCACGCTGCGTTATCTTGCATATTTTCCCTGCTGCGGAATGACAAATTCCGTTTCTCTCGGCCCTTTGCGCAGATACGCCACCAGCACGGTATTGGGCCAAACGCACTCCTGCGCCCCTTCCGGTTCTTGCAACTGGCGAAGAGCGCCGTCCTCATGAGAGCAAACAAAAACTGAAATTATTTCATAACCGTTCGCCGCCGCCAGATCAAAGAACAAATTCGGTTGAATACAAAAAAATCCATGATTAATACAGCCTGTAAAAGGCGACTCATGAATCATAACGCCATTTTCTTTTGTTAAATCATGTATATTTTTAAATACTTGGCAGAAATTAAATACATGCTCTGCGGTTCCATTATTTATGACGACATCGTACTTTCGATTAAGGTTGATTTGATAATTTAAATCGATAACCATCGCCTCTTCTGTCCCATGAAAATCGATCGCGTCATATGATTTTGGGGAGAAAAATATATCATAATAAACTTTTCCTATTCCGAAATAATCGCGGTTTTGCGCGCAAACAAGCAGCCTGGAGCGCAGTTCTTTGTGCCGTTCGCCTTGAGTGTATTTTATAATATCTTCGAGAAGTCCCGCCGCCGAACCTGACCACTCGACCTGCCCGATATCCAACACGTCGCCGTTCTGCGGCAATAATCCCGCCTCATAATGCATGCGCGTCAGACGATGAGTGGCGAGATGAACAACCATAGCGAAAACCTTCTGAGTACAAACCCGGCGACCGGTTCAACAGGCGTATATCGGTTTTGCCTTCATTCGTCATTTCGTTTTCCGGTTCCGGCCCGCATGGCCGCCGTCATGCCGTCGGTGGACGGCGGAGCGGCGTGCTGTTAATGCTGTCGCTGCGTCGACATGCCGGCCCCCCGAACAGCAAAGCCGCCGGCGACGACGCCAAGGAGTAATCATGAACGGTGAACAGCGCAGCCAATACCCGGATATTGAGCCGGCGTTCTGGTCGATTTACGAAAAATGCCGTCATGCGACGATGACGTCGGTTGAGCGAATGTACGCCCTGTACAACGCTGTGCTGCATACGCTGCGAATCGGCGCGCCCGGCGATTTTGTTGAATGCGGCGTGTGGCGCGGCGGATCGGTGATGCTGATGGCGGAAACCCTGGCGGCGGCGGGGGTCCGGGACCGCTTGATTTATCTTTACGACACCTTCGACGGCATGCCGCCGCCAAGCGAACGCGATAAGGACGTCTCCGGCGTGCCGGCGGCGGCGCAATTGTCGGCGGCGCCGCGGGTGGAGGAGTCTGTTTGGGCATACGCCTCCTTGGAGGTCGTCGCCGATAATTTACGCAAAACCGCCTACCCCATCGAGAACTTCCGTCTTGTCCGCGGCAAGGTCGAAGACACGCTGCCGAGAGCGGCCCCGGAGCGAATCGCCCTGCTCCGCCTCGACACCGACTGGTACGAATCGACCCGGTGCGAGTTGGAGATTCTCTATCCCCGCCTCCACCCCGGCGGCGTGCTGATTATCGACGACTACGGCCATTGGCGCGGGTCGAAGGAGGCGGTCGACGAATATTTCTCCACCCAGGCGCAGCCGATCTTGCTGCACCGGGTCGACTACACCGGCAGGGTCGGAATCAAACCGGCGTCAGCATGACCTTGCCCCCATGCCGCGCCTCCCCGCGTTATGGGGGGCCTCACGGGGGCAAGGTCAAGAATCATTCGGCCGCCCGCATCTTTTCCGCCCGAGCGATCACCTCCAACTGTTCTATATCGGGGAATTCCTCCTCGCCCTTACGTTTCCCGCAACTCTTCAATTCGCCACGCAGACGGGATGGGGGAGAAGCATCGGAGTAGGAAACAAAGAAACGTTCGCGCTCGGCCGGCGTGATTTCCGCGGCTTCCAGCGCGGCTAATCCCGTTCGCGCCGCCACATGACCGGGATCGAGCGCCAAGGCTTGCCGATAATGGGCCTCGGCCAAGCCGAAAGCGCCCTCCTCGGCCATGGCGGCGGCATAGATCGCATGGCAATTCGGGTCGAAGGGATTGTGTTGCACGGCCGAAGCGTAATGCCTCATCGCGCGCAGGGCCTCTCCCTTTTCACGATGATAATCCCCAAGGGCGACGTGCGCCGGGTGATACCAAACGGATTTGGCGGCGATATCCCGCAGAACCGCCAGCGCCTCCTCCTCCCGACCGTTCTGTTTCATCCGCATCGCCTCCGCGAAACGCGCGTCGAGTTCGGGTTTGAGATGACGCTCCTCGAAACGGATACGGAATTCGTTGGGAATGTCGAAGCGGGACATGCACCCCCGACAGGTCAGCCGCAGCGAGTGCCGGTGTTCGGGAAGCGACACGATCACGCCGCGGTAGTCGTTATCATGGGCGCAACGGGGACAGGTCCAGGCGATGCGATGCAGTTCTCCCCGCAACGGATCGGCTTCCGGTTCCTTTTCAAAGCGGGTCGCCGGGGCGATATTGAGCAAAGTGGTCTGGCTGGTCCACAATTTGGAGCTCAGCCCGCTTAGATCCTCATCATTGATCTTGGAGATGTTGAGGTCCACAAACAGGGAATCGATATATCCCTTGCGGTCGCGCACCAAGCCGTCACGCACCGCCTCAATGTAGTCCGGGCTGCCGGGATAGACCTGCAGACGATTAACGTTGACCATGTAAGGGCGGTTGCCCGCCCACCACGCCATGGACTCGTTCGCCGTATCCAGCGTTTCGGCGGAATCCCCGAAGATCAGGTTGCCCTGGATACCCAACTTCAAATCGTAGGTTCGCCGCAGAACCTCGTCGATACGATCCTTCCTTGATTTTTTTTGCATGCTGTAGAGAACATCCTGGCTCATGCTCTCGACGCCGTAGCTGATGTAGGAGCAGCCCGCGTTCTTCATGCTCTTGAGGATGTGCTCGTCGGCGACATTGACGTGCAGTTGAACCATCCACTCCAATCCGTAAGGCGCCATGCGTTCGCAAAATTCGAGCAGCCGCGCCTTCTTGAGCGAAAACAACTCGTCGATGATCGCCACCATGTTGATGTCGTGACGTTCGATCCGATGTTCGAGTTCGGCGAAGAAATCATCCAGCGGACGTTCGCGATAAACCTTCCCGGTGGGATGAAAGCAGAAGGTGCAACGATAGGGGCAGGATCGACTGGTGATCATATCGATCGAGCGGGGCTTATCCTTGGTCTGGAAGAAGTAGTTATCCATGGGACGTTGCAGATCGATGATCTCGCCGAAACCAAAGCCCTCGAAATCCGGCCATGGCAACGATCCCAAATCCGCGATCGCGTCACGGGACGGCGTCCTGAGGATAGCCCCGGAATTGTCCCGATAGACGATGCCCGGCACCCCGGCCAGATCGCGCCCCCGTTCCAAAGCGTCGCACAGGTCGACCACCGTCACCTCGCCCTCGCCGATCACGCCGACGTCGATGTCCATTATCAGGGGAGCCGCCTCGGGATCGCTGCTCAGCACCCCGCCCCCGGCCATGTTGATGATCGAGGGTTTGGCGCGCCGCGCCGCGTTGAATATCTCCTTCACCCGGGGAAGAAACGGCGATAGGGCGCCGGTGGCGCAAACCATCGGGTCGAACTCGCGCACGGCGCGTTCGACCAGCAGGGCCGGATTCTCATTGGTGTGATTGCAGTTCAGACAATGGACCTCGTGTCCCGCCTGCTTCAGACTGGACGAGATGTAGCCGAGCCCCAATGGAAACTGATAGAAATCCCCTACGGACGCCGTGTATTTCGGCGCGACGATCAAGATCCTCATGGCCGGCGGCCTCCTTGACAGGATTTCGATGGGCTGGAACGGAAGCATCGGCGCGACCGCGCGTCCAGATTGCTCCCCCATCGTTAACAAACGGTATTAAGCGCCACCGACCATTTTCGACAACCCCATGATTTCAAGGGGATCGTTGTCCTAGGTCGTGTGGATAAATTTAACCAAGCGAAGACCAGCGGCGAAGGCGGGAACGATGGCGAAGGGGCAATCTTTAGGCGGATTGGAAAAGCCCGCGCGGCGATTGAGCGTCGCCGCTTGGCTCGGAATACCAGCGGTTATTATTTAAGACCGTTGGTTCTCTAATCGGTGTCAAGCCTGCGCTTCCCATTTTGTTTTCCAATCTTGT
>CALGOL010000242.1 GCA_937960755.1 uncultured Azospirillum sp. | reverse complement strand
GAAGTCGTCGACGGCGCGTGGCTGGGGACGGGGCGGGAGGCGGCGTCGCCGGCCGATATCGAAGCGGGATTGGCGTTATACCTGCGGGCTTGCGCCGGGCTGCTTGCAGTCGCGGCGCTTGTCGCAATCAGCGCGGCAATATGACAGTCCAGCCGCGCTCACGTTTGGGATGCGCGGAATCGTTAGCCTGCTGTACCATTGCCGCAAAACCGTAACGTCAGCCTGCTATCAGATGCGCCGACCCCGGCGCTTGGTTTCGGGCGGCGATAAGTAAGAGGGAGAGAACCAAGTGACCAGCCACGACGATTTCGCCTACGACGTCGCCATCGAAAAAAATTCGCCGGAGCGTTTCATAAATCGCGAGCTTTCCTGGCTCGCCTTCAATCAACGGGTGTTGGAGGAAGCGGGCAACCCCGCCCACCCTTTGTTGGAGCGGTTGCGCTTCTTGTCGATTTCTTCGTCGAACCTCGACGAATTTTACACCGTGCGCGTCGCCGGCCTGAAAGGTCAGGTCAGCGCCGGCGTCAAATCGCTGAGCGCGGAAGGGCTGACGCCGGCTCAACAATTGGCCGCCGTGGTGCAGCAGGTGGTCGAGCTGATGCGCGACCAGCAATCCATGTGGCGCCAGTTGAAGGGCGAGATGCGCGAAACCGGCGTCACCGTGGTGGAGGTCGAAGAACTGACCGACGCCGAGCGGGATTGGCTGGAGACCCGGTTTATTGAGGAAATCTTCCCCATCCTCACCCCGATCGCGGTCGATCCGTCCCACCCCTTCCCCTTTCTGCCCAACGGCGGCTTCTCCATCGCGCTGCAACTGATCGATCCGGTCAAGAACGCCGAGCTGGAGGCGCTGGTGCCGATTCCGGCGCAGCTCGACCGCTTCATCCGGCTGCCCGGCTCCGACATTCGCTTCTTCCAGATTGAAAAGCTGGCGATGCTGTTCATTGACCGGCTGTTCCCGCCGTTCAAGGTCAAGGCGCACGGCGTGTTCCGCATCCTGCGCGACAGCGAAATGGAAATTGAGGAAGAGTCGGAAGATCTGGTGCGCACCTTCGAAAGCGCGCTGAAGCGCCGCCGTCGCGGCAGCGTCATCCGGCTGACGGTGGATTCCGGCATGGCGACGGATTTGCGCGGCTTCCTGTGCAACGAATTGCACATGGCCGATGACGACGTGTTCGTGCTGGAAGGCATGATCGGGCTGGCCGACACTAAGCAATTGATCGTCGATGAGCGGCCCGACCTGTTGTTCCGCCCGTTCAACGCCCGCTTCCCCGAACGCATCCGCGATTTCGGCGGCGACTGCTTCGCCGCCATCCGTCACAAAGACATCGTCGTTCACCACCCCTATGAGAGCTTTGACGTGGTGGTGCAGTTCCTGCGCCAAGCGGCGCGCGACCCGCAGGTCGTGGCGATCAAGCAGACGCTCTATCGCACCTCCAAGGGTTCGCCCATCGTCGCGGCGCTGATCGAGGCGGCGGAAGCCGGCAAGTCGGTGACGGCGCTGGTGGAGTTGAAAGCCCGTTTCGACGAAGAAGCCAACATCCGCTGGGCGCGCGATCTGGAGCGCGCCGGGGTGCAGGTGGTTTACGGCTTCGTCGATTTGAAGACCCACGCCAAGGTGTCGATGGTGGTGCGGCGGGAAAATAAGGCGCTGAAGACCTACGTCCATTTCGGCACCGGCAACTATCACCCGATCACCGCGAAGATTTACACCGACCTGTCGTTCTTCACCTGCGACCCGGCCTTGGGCCACGACGCGGCGGTGATGTTCAACTACATGACCGGCTACGCCACGCCTAAGGTGCTGGAAAAGATCGCCATTGCGCCGATCACCCTGCGCAAGCGGCTGTCGCAGGAAATCGACAATGAAATCGCCAACGCCGAACGCGGCCTGCCGGCGGCGATTTGGGTGAAGCTCAACTCGCTGGTCGATCCCGGCATCATCGACAAGCTGTACGAAGCGTCCCAGCGCGGGGTGATGATCGATCTGGTGATCCGCGGCATCTGCTGCCTGCGCCCCGGCGTCAAGGGCTTGTCGGAAAACATTCGCGTGCGTTCGGTGGTCGGCCGCTTCTTGGAGCACGCCCGCATCATCTGCTTCGCCAACGGCCAGCCGCTGCCGAATCAGGGCGCCAAGCTCTATATCTCGTCCGCCGACTGGATGGGCCGCAACCTCGACCGCCGCATCGAAACCCTGGTGCCGATCGAAAACCCCACGGTGCATGAACAAATCATGGGCCAGATCATGTCGGCCAACCTGAAGGATGAAGCCAGCACCTGGACGCTTCGGCCCGATGGGGTTTACAAGCGGCTTAAAGCTGGACCAGAAGCCTTCAGCGCGCATAATTATTTCATGACGAACCCAAGCCTGTCCGGCCGGGGCAGCGCGCTGACCAACAAGCGCGGCGCCGTGCGGTCGAAACTGCGCGCGGTGACGTGAGCAAGTAGCAACTAAACACGGGAACCCTATGCCGCTGGCCATGGAAACCGATGCGACGGCGGCGCAGGACGCCGCCGGCCGCATCGCCGTTATCGATATCGGCTCCAATTCGATCCGTATCGTCGCTTACGACGGATTGAAGCGGGCGCCGCTGCCGATCCTGAACGAAAAGGTTCAGTGCGCGCTAGGCAAAGGGTTAAGCCGCACCGGCCGGCTCAATCCCGAAGGGGTGAGGCTGGCGCTCGCCAATCTGCAACGTTTTCGCCGTTTGGCGGACGGGTTGGGGATTGAGCGTATTGAGGTGCTGGCCACCGCGGCGGCGCGCGAAGCGTCCGACGGCGACGCCTTTATCGCCGAAGTGGAACGGCTGGCCGGGCTTAAGGTGCATATCGTGGCGGGGGAAGAGGAAGCCCGCCTCGCCGCCCAAGGCGTGCTGTTCGGCAGTCCGCGCGCCGACGGGCTGATTGGCGACATGGGCGGCGGCTCGGTGGAGCTGGTGGCGATGGACGATGGCGCCGCCCGCCGGCAAGTGACCTTGCCGCTGGGGCCGTTCCGCCTGGCGGAGGTCGGCTCGCCGCGCCAAGCCGTCGTCGCTGATTTTGTCGATCAGCAATTCGCCAGCCTGCCTTGGCTGGCCGAGCACGCCAGAGGCCGGGTTTTCCATCCGGTGGGCGGCAACTGGCGCGCCATCGCCCGCCTGCATATGGAAGAAATCGGCCACCCGCTGCACATCATCCATCACTACGCCATGGAGACGGCGGAAGCGGTCGCCTTCGCCGGGCGACTCGCCAGAGCGAGCCGCAGCGTGATCGATAAGCTGTCCGGCGCGGCGCGGCGGCGCGACACCATCCAGCACGCCGCCGTAGTGTTTGAACGTTTGCTGTTGACGGCGCAGCCGTCGCGGGTGGTGTTTTCCGCTTACGGCTTGCGGGAAGGGCATATTTTCAGCCTGCTGGACGCGGCGGAGCGGGCGCGCGACCCGCTGTTGGCCGCCTGTTCCGACTTGGCGCGCCGCATGGGCCGGGCGGATGGCTGCGAGTTGTTGCTGTCATGGACGAACGCGCTGTTTCCCGGCGAAGACGACGGGCGGCGCCGTTTGCGCGAAGCTGCATGCCTGCTCAGCGAAATCGCCTGGGCTGAACACCCGGACTATCGCGCCGAACACGCCTTCATGCGCGTACTGCGTTTTCCTTTCCCCGGCATCGATCATCCGGAAAGAGTATTTCTCGCGTTGGCGATTCATGCCCGTTATGCGGGTGATTTGAACGGCGCGCGGCTGGATAGCGTGCGCGGCATGCTCGGTCCGCAGCAGTTGGAGCGGGCGCTCGCGCTTGGGTTGGCTTTGCGGTTGGCGCACACTTTATCCGGAGGGGCGCCAAGGCTCTTGTCTCGCGCCACGCTTATCTGTGATGATGAGGAGTTGCAATTGACGCTGCCCGAAGACCTTGCTTTGCTAACGGGCGACGTTGTCGATAGACGGTTACGCGCGTTGGCGCAGGCTTTCGGGCGGAGGCCGCGTGTAATCGTCTGACCCAATCCCCGATAGGGAGAGCCTGCCTTGTCTGAAGATGCGTTGCGAGAAGAAATCAGACGGGCGGCCGGGATTATGTCCTTCATCGGCCTTGGCGGCGAAGCCCGTGAAATATCGGCGGCTTTGTTGAGCCATGGCGATGCGGCGCTGAAGGCGGTGGTGTCGGTCGTCGCCGCCGACGCCGATCAGGATCGCGGCGATGGTTATTTCGCCGCGTTGTTGCACTTGGTCGAAGTTTTGGCGAGCGATCTGGCCCAGGCCATCGAACGGGGGCTGCCGAACGCGCCGGAGCGCTTGGCCGCCTTGCGCCGCCAGCTCATCGGTTTGTGCGACGCCGACATTGCGCCTGGACTCATGGCGCGGGTGGTTTCCGCCTTGCTGAACGTCGGGTTGGAGCCGGGCGAGC
>CALGOL010000241.1 GCA_937960755.1 uncultured Azospirillum sp. | reverse complement strand
GGTCTTCCTTGCCGCGGCGGCGGCGCTGGTCGAGGTAGAGGCGAACCGCAGGGCCGGCGAGACCGGTCAACCCGCGATAAAGAAGATGCAGCATGGTGAACCGATAGGTGTCGGGGCGGCGGATCATAGCGGCGCCCCGCCCGCGACGCCACCGGATGATTGCGCCGCCAGCGGCGCGGGCTGGATGATTGTCTTGCGGGGGCCTGATTAGTCACGGCGGCCTTGCGTCGGGCGGCGACAACAACAACATTGCCCATCAATCGGTTGCGCTGTCGAAAGGTTGGTTTGTCCCATGCGTGAAGCCCCTTCCATTGTCATCGGCGCCGGTAGGACGTCGGCGTCGCTCAACGCCCGTTTCGCTAATCGTCATGGTTTGATCGCCGGCGCCACCGGCACGGGCAAGACCTTGACCCTGCAATCAATGGCGGAAGGTTTTAGCGACATCGGCGTTCCCTGCTTCGTCGTCGACGCCAAAGGCGATTTATCGGGAATCGCCGCGGCCGGAGAACCCAAACCGCCTTTCGTCGACCGTTTGGCGGCGATGAAACTGCCGACCGACGACTGGCGCGGCTGCCCTGCGCTGTTCTGGGACGTTTTCGGCGAGCAGGGGCATGCGGTGAAGGTTCCGGTTTCCGCCCTGGGGCCGTTGCTGCTGGCGCGGCTGTTGGGTCTGAACGAGGTTCAGGCCGGCGTGCTCAACGTCGCTTTCCGCGTCGCCGACGACGACGGCTTGCTATTGCTGGATTTGAAAGACCTGCGCGCCATGCTGGCGCATATCGCCGAGCGGGCGGCGGAACTGGCGGTGACGTACGGCAATGTCTCCAAGGCGTCGGTCGGAGCGGTGCAGCGGGCGCTTTTGGTGCTGGAGCAAGAGGGGGCCGCCCAGTTTCTCGGCGAACCGGAGTTGAACCTCGACGACCTGATGCGAACCGACGAGCGCGGCCGCGGCGTGGTTTCCGTCTTGGCCGCCGACGCGCTGATCCATCGTCCGAAGCTCTACGCCGCCTTCCTGGTTTGGCTGTTGTCCGAGCTTTACGAGAATCTTGACGAAGTCGGCGACCGCGACCGGCCGCGGCTGGTCTTGTTCTTCGACGAGGCCCACTTGATGTTCGACGGCGCCGCCCCGGCTTTGGTGGACAAAATCGAGCAGGTGGTGCGGCTGATCCGCTCCAAAGGGGTGGGGGTTTATTTCGTCACCCAAAACCCGCTTGATCTGCCGGAAAAAGTGCTGGGCCAGCTCGGCAATCGGGTGCAGCACGCTTTACGCGCTTTCACCCCGCGCGACCAGCGGGCGGTGAAAGCGGCGGCGGAGACCTTCCGCCCCAATCCGCGCTTTGATTCCGCCGAAGTGGTGGCCAATCTTGGCGTCGGCGAGGCGCTGGTGTCGTTTTTGGATGAGACCGGAGCGCCGACCGTGGTGGAGCGGGTGAGGGTCCGTCCGCCGCGCTCCCGCGTCGGGCCGCTGAAACCCGCCGAGCGCCAAAAATTGATCGAATCCAGCCCGTTCAAGGAATACTATGCGCAGGATATCGACCGCGAATCGGCGTACGAGTTGCTGCGCGATCATTACGCCCCGGTCAAGAGCGCGCCGCCGACGCCGACGTCGCCGGAACGTCAACCTGAACCTGAACCGGAAGAGGACGACGGCGCTTCCACTGGCGGCTATCGCCGCGCCACCCCGCCGCCGCCGCGTGACGAACGGAACCACCCGACGCGGGAAAACCCGCAACGCCGCCGTAGAGAGTCGTCCATCCCATCGACCCCAAAACCTCAAGCGCCTAAACGCTCGGCGGGGGAGGAGATCGCTTATGCGGTGATGAAGGAACTGGGCGGGCGCTTTGGCCGCCAAATCGTTCGCGGCGTACTAGGCGCGATTTTGAAAAGATAGAGGCGCTAAGTTGAGACTGTAAGGACCCGGCCAAACGCCAAACCGTCCAACGTCACCCCGGCCTTCGCCAGGGTGACGACCATGAGCCAACCCGCGCCCTACTTGAACTCCACCGCGACCACTTCGTACATCTTCGAGCCGCCGGGGGTGGAAACCTCCACCGAATCGCCCACCGATTTGCCGATCAGCGCGCGGGCCAACGGCGAGGTGATGGACAACATCCGGTTCTTGATGTCGCTCTCGTCCTGGCCGACGATTTGATAGGTCGATTCCTCGTCCGTATCCTCGTCCGCCAAGGTCACTGTGGCGCCGAACTTCACCGTCTTGCCCGACAGCTTGGTCGGATCGATGACTTCCGCCCGCGAAATCTTATCTTCAAGTTCGCTGACGCGACCTTCGATGAAGCTCTGGCGTTCACGCGCCGCATGGTATTCGGCGTTTTCCGACAAATCGCCATGCTCCCGCGCTTCGGCGATCGCCTTGATGACGGCCGGCCGCTCGACGGTCTTGAGGTGCTTCAGCTCCTCTTGGAGGCGGTTGTACCCCGCCGCGGTCATTGGGACTTTTTCCATCGCCTGTCCATCATGCGGGAAGCCGCCGACAAAGCGGCTTCGCTGCCATCCCTCATTGAGCCGCTTAAACTAAGCGGCTCAATACGATCCGCTAAGGTACGACTGCAAGGGCGCAACTTCAAGGCTGCCGTTCTTCAGCGCCTCGATGGCGTCCACCGCGGCGCGTGCGCCAGCGATGGTGGTGAAGTACGGAATGTCTTGCGCGATGGAGGTGCGGCGGATCGAGAAGCTGTCCGCCAGCGCCTGCGCCCCTTCGGTCGTATTAATCACCAACTGCACTTTGTCGTTCAGCATGGCGTCGACAATGTGCGGCTGGCCTTCCACCACCTTGTTGATCGGCTCCACCGGCACGCCGGCTTCCGAAATGGTGTCCGCCGTGCCGCGGGTGGCGAGCAGCGAGAAACCCATGTCGTGCAGCCGCCCCGCCAGCTTGATCGCCGACGGGCGGTCGCCGTTCTTCACCGACATGAACACCGTGCCGGCGGTGGGCAGCTTGGTTCCCGCGCCCAACTGCGCCTTGGCGAAGGCCATGGCGAAGGAGCGATCCAAGCCCATCACCTCGCCGGTGGACTTCATTTCCGGCCCCAGCACCACGTCGACGCCGGGGAAACGGCTGAACGGGAACACCGCCTCCTTCACCGCGGTGTGCGGCGGGAACGGGCCGTTCAGCTTGAAATCTTTCAGCTTTTCACCCGCCATGACGCGGGCGGCGATCTTGGCGATGGCGGTGCCGGTGGCCTTCGCCACAAACGGCACGGTGCGGCTGGCGCGCGGGTTGACTTCCAGGATATAGACCGTGCCGTCCTTCACCGCGAACTGCACGTTCATCAGGCCGACCACCTTCAGCGCGCGGGCCAGCGCTTCCGACTGGCGGCTGATGTCGTCCACCGTGATGCGCGGCAGGGTGTAGGGCGGCAAGGCGCAGGCCGAATCGCCGGAATGAATGCCGGCCTCTTCGATGTGCTCCATGACGCCGGCGATGTAGACCTGCTCGCCGTCCGACACCACGTCGACGTCGACTTCGATGGCGTCTTGCAGGTAGCTGTCGATCAGCACCGGGTTTTTGCCCGACACCTGCACCGCCGTGCCCATGTAGCGGTTCAAGCCCGCCATGTCGTGAACGATTTCCATGGCGCGGCCGCCCAGCACGTAGCTGGGGCGAATCACCACCGGGAAACCGACCTTCTCCGCCACCGCCTGCGCTTCCTCCAGCGACCGGGCGAGGCCGTTCTTCGGCTGCAACAGCTTCAACTCATGCAGCAGCTTTTGGAAGCGCTCGCGGTCTTCCGCCAGGTCGATGGCGTCGGGCGAGGTGCCGAGGATCGGAATGCCGGCCTTTTCCAGGCTGTGCGCCAGCTTCAAGGGCGTCTGGCCGCCGAACTGCACGATGCAGCCCAGCACCGTTCCCTTGCTCTGCTCGACCCGCACCAGTTCGATGACGTCTTCCGCCGTCAGCGGCTCGAAATACAAACGATCCGCGGTGTCGTAGTCGGTGGAGACGGTTTCCGGGTTGCAGTTGACCATGATGGTCTCAATCCCGGCTTCCTTCAGCGCGTAGACCGCATGGACGCAGCAATAGTCGAACTCGATGCCCTGGCCGATGCGGTTGGGGCCGCCGCCGAGGATCACCACCTTGCGGCGGTCGGTCGGGTCGCTTTCATTTTCCGCCGGCTCGCCCGACCCGTCGGTCTCGTACGTCGAGTACATGTAGGGCGTGCGCGAGGCGAATTCGGCGGCGCAGGTGTCGATGCGCTTGAACACCGGCAGCACGTTCAGGGCGCGGCGCTGCGCCGCGGCTTCATCTTCGGTCACGCCGACCAGCTTGGCGAGGCGCGCGTCGGAGAAGCCCATCTGCTTCAGCTTCAACCAGCCGTCCGCCGTCTTGGGCAGGCCCTGTTCGCGGATCGCCGCTTCCTTGTCGACGATCGCCTTGATCTGCTCCAGGAACCACGGGTCGAATTTGCAAGCCGCGTGGATGTCGGCGATGGAGAAGCCGTGCCGGAAGGCTTGCGCCACGTACAGCAGGCGATCCGGCGTCGGCTTGGCGAGCTGGCCGCGAATGGCGGAGGCTTCGGCGCCGTCGCCGGGGAAGGTCATCTCATCGAAGCCGGTGAGGCCGGTCTCCATCGAGCGCAACGCCTTTTGCACCGATTCGGCGAAGGTGCGGCCGATGGACATGGCCTCGCCCACCGACTTCATCGAGGTGGTGAGCAAAGGCTCGGCGCCGGGGAACTTCTCAAAGGTGAAGCGCGGCATCTTGACCACGACATAGTCGATGGTCGGCTCGAAGCTGGCCGGGGTGACGCCGGTGATGTCGTTGTCCAACTCGTCCAGCGTGTAGCCCACCGCCAGCTTGGCGGCGATTTTCGCAATCGGGAAGCCGGTGGCCTTGGAGGCCAGCGCCGACGACCGCGACACGCGCGGGTTCATTTCAATGACCACCATGCGGCCGGTCTTGGGATCGACGCCGAACTGCACGTTCGACCCGCCGGTGTCGACGCCGATTTCCCGCAGCACCGCCAGCGAGGCGTTGCGCATGATCTGATATTCTTTATCGGTCAGGGTCAGGGCCGGGGCGACGGTGATGCTGTCGCCGGTGTGGACGCCCATCGGGTCGAGATTTTCAATCGAGCAGATGATGATGCAATTGTCCGCCGAATCGCGGACCACCTCCATCTCATACTCTTTCCAGCCCAAAACCGATTCCTCGATCAGCACTTCGCCGACCGGGGAGGCGCGCAGGCCGCCGCGGACGATTTCTTCGAACTCGACGCGGTTATAGGCGATGCCGCCGCCGGTGCCGGCCAGGGTGAACGAGGGCCGGATGATGGCGGGCAGGCCGACGAAGTCCAAAGCCTCCAAGGCTTCGGTCATGGTGCGCACCAGCTTGGAGCGCGGGCTTTCCAGCCCGATCTTATCCATGGCGTCGCGGAACAGGATGCGGTCTTCGGCCTTGGCGATGACGTCGCGCTTGGCGCCGATCATCTCCACGCCCAAGCGCTCCAGCACGCCGGCGTCGGACAGCTTCATCGCGGTGTTGAGCGCGGTCTGGCCGCCCATGGTGGGGAGCAGCGCGTCGGGGCGCTCCTTTTCCAGGATCTTCGTCACCACCTCGGGGGTGATGGGCTCGATATAGGTGGCGTCGGCCAGACCGGGGTCGGTCATGATGGTGGCCGGGTTGGAATTGACCAGAATGACCCGGTAGCCTTCGGCCTTCAGCGCCTTGCACGCCTGCACGCCGGAATAGTCGAACTCGCAGGCCTGGCCGATGACGATCGGACCGGCGCCGATGATGCAGATGGACTTGATATCTGTACGTTTCGGCATGACTACTCTTCCAAGGACGGCAAAGGCGGGCGCAAGCAGACGAAAAGCCGACAAAATCCTTTTCCCCAGCCGCAAGCGTTGGGAAAGCGAAAAGGTCTTCATCGGCGCTAAGCGCCCTTTATAGGGGGTAAGACCGGCGGGGGGAAGATGGGCCGCAGTCTTTTTTTTGTAAACGACGCGCTTGACAGGCGTGCGCGGGTTGGGTAAAGGAAGCGCCCTCAGCACGGGCCGCTTGGTTCGCCGCTGAACGGCTTGAAAAAGCCGGCATGTTCGATGATGTGGCAGCGTAGCTCAGCGGTAGAGCAGGGGAATCATAATCCCTTGGTCGGGGGTTCAAATCCCTCCGCTGCTACCATCGAAATTTTCCCTGGGTTTCAGCGCTGGTCCAGCTCGCCTTTGGCGGGCTTTTTTGTTTTTGGCTGGGATCGGCGCGGGGTGTACCATCGCTTTCGATCGACTGAGAAAGCGGACGTCATGCCCGAACGCACTACGGCGATAATTCCAGCCAGCGCTTTGCCTCCGGAAATTAGGGCGAAGCTGGGCGACCATCCGTTTCCTGGCGCGCGGTATCGGGTGACGGTCGAACCGGCTGAGGCGAAGGACGACGACAAGCTGGCGGCGTTGCGGGATCATTTGCGTTCCGCGTTAGCGCAAGCGGATGGCGGCGATTTGTTGGACGAAGACGACGTCTTCGCTGATCTTCAGAAAAAATATCCGGACCCGGATGCTTGAATAGAAAAAATGCCGCGGCTTCGCTTCACGCCCACGGCGAGACGGGACCTTACGGAAATCGCCGAATTTATTGCGGAAGACAGCCCGCAAGCGGCCGGCCGCGTTTTGGCCGGAATACGGCGATGTTGTCAGAAATTAGCGGCCACGCCGGGGCTGGGGCGTTATCGGCCGGAAATCGGGCGGGACCTACAGTGCTTCCCCACTGGAAATTACTTGGTGTTTTATCGCCGCCGCGGCGAGGCGCTTGAGGTGCTGGCCGTGATCCACGGCGCGCGGGACGTGGCGCAAGCGATGGCGGATCGGGAAGCCTAGCGGGGCCGGCTCATCAGGTCCCCGCGCATCAGGGTTGCGCATGCGCCAAGACTTTATGGTTTTTCGGCATTGCAACATGGGGGTTCGGTGACTACGTCACTGACCATTGGCCGATGCATGGCTAATGTTGCGCTGCGCCGACGTTGGTCGGATCAAATTTAAAAAATGAGCACCGTTAAGGAGATGATGATGTCGTTGCGTAAAGTCGCGGTTTTCTGCGCGCTGGCTTGCAGCGTGTTCGCCGCCGGCGCCGTGGTCGCTCAAGACCCGATCGCCGCCCGCAAGGCCGGCTTCAAGGCCGCCAAGGAAGCCATGGGCAATATTAAGTCCACCTTGGAATCAAACGGCGATCTCGCCGTCGTCAAGATGAACGCTGAAAAGCTGGTGCAGGTCGCCCAGGCCGCCGGCCCGCTGTTCCCGCCCGGCTCCGACAAGGGCGACACCAAGGCCAAGGCGTCGATCTGGTCGAACATGGACGACTTCAAGGCCAAGGGCGCCGCTTTCAACACCGAAAGCGCCAAGCTGGTTCAATTGGCCGCCGCCGGCGACGCCGCCGCGGTGAAAAAGCAGTTCGGCGCCGTTGGCGCGACCTGCAAGGCTTGTCACGACAGCTACAAGGCCGATTAACTTCGGTTGTGGCGGTTGGGCGCATGAAAAGGGGGGCTATAGCCCCCTTTTTTAGTTGCTGGATTCGCTCTTGGCGCTTTTCCAGCCGGTAATCATCGGCCGCACCAGATTTTCGCGGAAGATCGCCAGATAAATGAACACGGCGGCGACGTGAACCAGGGCCAGAATCAGCACCACATTGGATTCGATCCGGTGAATGGTGCTGAGCAGCACCACCGCCTTCGACGAGACGTAAGACGTCAGCGGGCCGTCGACCATGATGTCGTCGCTGGTGAACAGGCCGGTTCCGGCTTGCAGCGCCAGGGCCAGCAACAGGGCGATCACCATCCAGCCGCCGATGGGGTTATGGCCCAAGGGCGGCGGTTCGCCCCCCGGCAGGCCCAGCCGATAGCGCACATAAGCCGCGGCGGCTTTCGGTCCCTTGACGAACTGGGAAAAGCGCGCGGTGTGAAAGCCGACGAAGCCCCACGCCAGCCGCAGGGCCAAAAGACCCAGCACGACGTATCCCAGGATAAAGTGCAGGTCCATTTTGCCGGCGTCGCCCGACCACCAGGCGGCGGCGACGCAGCCCGCCAGCAGCCAGTGGAACGCCCGCGTCGGCAGGTCCCACACCTTGACCTTCGATCCGTTTTCCATCGTTACAACCTCCGTCGATAACGCGGGGCCGATCCAGGGGACCGGCGCCGTTCCTTCTATCAAACGCATTTCCGGCGGCGGGTCCATGCGCGATCGCAGGCGAGTTATCGCGCCTTCGCATAAGAGTTATCTGATTCAATCAAGGCGGACGGCGGGAAAACGCAAGCCCCGCTTGACGCCGCCGGGGTTCGCCCCGCAAAACCGGGGGCATGCGCCCTTATCTGCTCAACGACCTGTTCCGACCCGTCACGTCGCTGCCCGGCCTGGGGCCGCGGCTGGGCAAGCTGGTGGAGAAGCTGACCGGTCCTTACGTCGTCTCGTTGGCTTTTCATCTGCCGTGCGGGATCATCGACCGGCGCTACGCGCCGCGTATCGCCGAGGCGCAAGACGGCCGCGTCGCCACCTTGACGGTGACGGTGGACAGCCATGTTCCCCCCCTCTCGAAGCGCCATCCTTACCGGGTGCGCTGCGTCGATGAAACCGGCGTCTTGGAGCTGAGCTTTTTCCACGCCCGCGGCGACTGGCTGGAAAAGCAGTATCCGGTCGGCCGGCGCATCATCGTGTCGGGCAAGGTGGAGGTGTTTCGCGACACGCCGCAAATCGCCCACCCCGACGCGGTGTTGTCCGCCGACGACGCCGACAAGCTGGAGGCGGTGGAGCCGGTCTATCCCATGACCAACGGTCTGCCGGCCAAGACCCTGCGCAAAGCCGTGCTGAAAGCGCTGGAGGCGGCGCCTGATTTGCCGGAATGGCAGGACGCGGCGTGGCTGGCGCGTCAGAAATGGCCGACGTGGCGGGATGCGCTGCGCCTCGCCCATCATCCTGACGGCGAAGCGGCGCTTTCCCTCGACTCGCCCCACCGCCGCCGGCTGGCCTATGACGAATTGCTGGCCAACCAATTGGCGCTGGCGATGGTGCGCCGTCATCACCGGCAGTTGGGCGGGCGGCCGACCGAGGGCGACGGCCGATTGCGCGCCGCCGTCGCCGCCGCCTTGCCCTATTCGCTGACCGGGGCGCAAAGCGCGGCCCTGGCGGAAATCGACGCCGACATGGCGTCCGACAAGCGCATGCTGCGCTTGCTGCAAGGCGACGTCGGGTCGGGCAAGACCATCGTCGCGCTGATGGCGATGCTGAGCGCGGTGGAGTGCGGGCGACAGGCGGCGCTGATGGCGCCCACGGAAATCCTCGCCCGCCAGCACGCCGAATCGCTGATTCCGCTGGCTTGGAAGGCGGGGGTGGAGATCGGCCTCCTCACCGGCCGCGACAAGGGCAAGGCGCGCGAACGCATCCTCAACCGCGCCGCCTCGGGCGAGTTGCCCATCCTGATCGGCACCCACGCGCTGTTTCAAGAAGACGTGGCGTTTCGCGATCTCGCCTTGGCGGTGATCGACGAGCAGCACCGATTCGGCGTGCATCAGCGCCTGCAACTGTCGGCCAAGGGCCGGGCGACCGACGTGCTGGTGATGACCGCCACGCCGATTCCCCGCACGCTCACCTTGACGGCCTATGGCGATATGGACGTGTCGCGGCTGCATGAAAAGCCGCCGGGGCGTAGTCCCATCGACACCCGCACCGTGGCGCTCGACCGGCTGGACGACGTCGCCGACGCGGTGGCGCGCAAAGTGGCGGAAGGGGCGCGGGTTTACTGGGTTTGCCCGCTGGTGGAGGAATCCGACGAAATCGACCTCGCCGCCGCCACCGAGCGCCACGCCTTTTTGCGCGGCCGGCTGGCTTGGCGGCTGGGGGAAGACGCCGCCGACAAGGTCGGGTTGGCGCATGGACGGATGCGCGGGCCGGACAAAGACGCGACCATGGCGGCGTTCGCCGACGGGCGGCTGTCGGTGCTGGTGGCGACGACGGTGATCGAAGTCGGGGTCAACGTGCCGGAAGCCACCTTGATGGTGATTGAGCACGCCGAACGCTTCGGATTGGCGCAATTGCACCAGTTGCGCGGCCGGGTCGGGCGGGGCGCCGGGGCGTCAACCTGCCTGCTGCTCTATGACGCCCGGCTTAACGACGTGGCGCGCCAGCGGTTGAAGACCATCCGCGAAAGCGAGGACGGCTTTTTCATCGCCGAAGAAGATTTGCGTTTGCGCGGCGCCGGCGAGGTGCTGGGGGCTAAGCAATCGGGTTTGCCGGAGTTTCGGTTGGCGGATTTGACGCAACATGCGGATCTGTTGCCGACGGCTCGCGATGACGCACAATTAATTATAGATAAGGATGGCGATCTTTCCGCTGAAAGGGGGAGGGCGGCGCGGATCTTGCTCTACCTGTTTGAACGGGACGCCGCCGCGCGCACCCTGCGGTCCGGCTAATGAATTTGGCGGCATAGTCATTTTTCGGCATGCGGTTTGCGTTATAGGGGCAGTCAAACACCCCTGTTCGAGAGCCGCGCCATGAACCTCAAGCTCGCTTCGATTGCAATGGATTCCGCTGATTTGCAAAATGCGACGCAGATTGCGTATACGGAAGTAATAAAGCCCAAAGTGGGGGATAAGGCGCGCCGCAGCGCCGCTCGGCGGATCGAAAAGGCGGCCACGCGCCTGGCCGACGCCGCGGAAGTGTTGGAAATGCTGCTGGAAACCAACCGTTTGAGCAGTGAAGCCGGCGACGACGTTCATGAAGCGTTGGAGCGCATTATGGAGACGCAGCAACTGGTGGCCGCCGCGCACGCCCGGTTGCGGCGGGAAGCGGCGCCCCAATAACCGGCGCGCATCGCGTCGCGCCGCCCGCCGGGCGAACAGACAGAATGCGAGCGCAAGAAAAAGGCCGCCCGGTTATGGGCGGCCTTTCTTATATCATTGATTGTAGGCGAGGCCGCCAATCAGTCGGTAATGGTCTGCCACAGGAAGAACAGGGCGGGCAGCACCAGCAGCGCGATGTCCATGACGAAAGCTCCAAAAAAACCAGAATGTCGCTGGACACCGCTTATAAGGCGTTTCGCCGCCTCATGCGAGAGGCAAGGCGCCGCAAGCGCAAAAATTCCCCGCCGACCAGACGCCCTGCGGCCGCAAATCTTCGTCCAGCCAGGTCAAATCAGCCGTCATGCCGACGCTCAGCGCTCCCCCCCTCGCGGCTAAGCCCAACGCAGCGGCCGAGATCGGAAAGAGCGTCGTGTAGGGAAAGAGTGTAGATCTCGGTGGTCGCC
>CALGOL010000240.1 GCA_937960755.1 uncultured Azospirillum sp. | reverse complement strand
CGGCGCCGGCGCCGCGCAGCACGACGGCGAACTCGTCGCCCCCCAAACGCGCCAAAAATCCGGCGGCCTCGCCCGCCAGCGCGCCGCGCAGCCGATCCGCCACCATCACCAGCAAATCGTCGCCCACCGGATGCCCCAGCGCGTCGTTCACTTCCTTAAAACCGTCAAGATCCAGCAGCAGCAGGGCGAAGCGACCGCCAGACGCAGTCTTTTCCGCCAGCATGGCGGTCAGCGACTCCATGAAATGCCGCCGATTGGGCAGGCCGGTCAGCGGATCATGATGGGCGAGATGCTCCATCGCCTGCAAATACGCCTTGCGTTCCGATATGTCGCGAAACTGCACCACCCAGTGCGGCCGTCCGTCGATCACCACCCGCGCCGACGCCGCCACCACGGTGATTATGCGGCCATCCTTGGTGCAGAGTTCGGTCTCGTAATCGCGCAGCTCGCCACGTTCGCGCATGTCGCGCACGGTGCGGTCACGCGCCTCCCTTGACGGCCAGAAACCCACGTCCAGCGTGCGTTTGCCCAAAATTTCATGGTCGGCGAAGCCGAAAAGCCGAGTAAAGCTCGGATTAATATCGGAAACCAACCCGGTTTCGATGTCCGAGACGATCATGGCGTCGGGGCTGACATGGAACAGGCTGGCGAACTTGCGCTCATTATGCTCCGCCTGTCGCTCCAACCCTTTGCGCACGCTCACATCACGCAGCGCCAACAGCACGCATGCGCCGTCTGACGTGCCGGTGATCTTCCCCGGCGCGGTCGCCGCCTCGAAAACCCCGCCGTCGCCGCGCCGCAGCCGCCGTTCATCCGGTTGGTCGAGCCGCAGCCGCCCGTCGTCAGCGACAAAATCAGCAAGCCGTCGGCCGACCAGCGCTTCGCGCCCCACGCCAAGCAAGGCGGCGGCGGCGGCGTTGCCGTCAAGAATCGCCTCGTCGCAGAGACGCACGGCGAGTATGGCGACGCCGATCGCCTCCAGAGTCTGCGGCGCGTCAAGCTCTCCGCGCTGCAAAAAAGACGATCCCATCTCCGGCGGTTTCCCGATCAGTCGCCGCGCCTGCACCCCGATACGCGGAAGGAGCGGATTTATAAGAGCATTTTCTGAAATGATTAAAACACTTGCGGCGAAGCCCGTAAAGGCTTCGCCGCATAACTAACGTTCACGAATAAATATTAGCAATTATGCGTCGCTGAGAAGATCCTGAAAGCCTTCAACACGCTTCAACATTGACTGGCGCAGCTTCATTAAGGCGCGGTGCTCAAGCTGGCGCACCCGCTCTTTACTCACGCCCAACTCGCGCCCCAACTCCTCCAGCGTCGCGCCTTCTTCGCGCAAACGGCGCTGATGGATGATGGTGCGCTCGCGCGGGCTGAGTTCGCCCAACGCTTCCGCCAGCCAAGCGGAGCGCGTGCGGGCGTCGCGCATGCCGATCACCACTTCTTCCGGCGACGGCCGCTGATCGGAGAGGAAATCCTGCCAATCATCATCCGACCCGTCGGCCACCGGCGCATTGAGCGACTGATCGGCCGCGGCGAGGCGAAGCTCCATCGACTCGACCTCGGAAATCTCCACTTGCAGTTCCGCGGCGATCAACGCGCGGGATTCGTCCGACATGGCGGTTCCACCGGCGCCTTCGATACGCGCGCGCAGCCGGCGCAGATTGAAAAACAACGATTTTTGCGCCGCCGTCGTGCCGGTGCGCACAATCGACCAGTTGCGCAGGATGAAATCCTGCATCGCGGAACGAATCCACCAAGCGGCGTAGGTCGAGAAGCGCACTTCGCGGTCGGGCTCGAAGCGGCTGGCCGCCTGCATCAAACCAACGTTGCCTTCCTGCACCAGATCGCCCATCGGCAAACCGTAGTTGCGGAAGCGCGCCGCGGTCGCCACCACCAGACGGGTGTAGGCCCGCACCAGCTCGTGCAGCGCCCGCTCGTCGCCGTCCTCCCGCCAGCGGCGGGCAAGATCAAACTCATGGTCGCGGGACAGCAGCGGCTCCCGCATGGAGGCCTTGATGAAACTCAGATTGGCTCTCTGGGTTTCAGGATCGTCGATGTAAGCCATTCGTCCCATCCCCTTCCCGTTCATCAGCATTTCCGTCAGCGCCCAACCGTTGCCGCTTGGGCGCCGCCGCGTTCCCCGCTTTGAACCCGTCGACCGCGCCGCCTTGTCTCTTTGGGCGGGGTCCGGCAGGCTTGGCCTTGCGGCCCGCGTCTTTAGCCTGCCTTGCGGTTGTCGGCTTGACCGCACCTGACTGCCGACACATGCTCTTTGAGGCTTCACCCCATTTTTTGAGCACGCTTGCAGCTTATCGCGGTATTGAGTCTAAACGATAGTGGAAACGAACCACTGTTAATGTTTTACCGGAAAAGTCGGATAAAGGCAGGCGCCGAATAGGGAAAGCAGCCCGCGCAGCTTGCATGGCGGCTGCGCTAGAATAGAAGAGATCCAAATTCAGACCTGAAACGAATCAATAAGTTGGCCGGCCGAATCGAAGCCCGCGCACACCAAAGCCCCGCCAAAACCGCATCCCCCGTCCAAGGTGGCGTGAAAGTCCCCTGCCGCCGCTCCGCCTTTCCCCGGATCGTAGCCGCGAACGACTCGAGCGAATCCGCTGAACGGCGCCTCCATCCGGGCGAATCCGGCGGCGCCCCACCAGAAGCGATCCCCCTGTAACGCGAAGGGCCTTGACGGGTCGACCCCGGCGCAAACGAACAAGGGGCCGCTCAACGGCCGAGCGGCGCCGAGCGGCGCAGCTTCCCCGCCATTGGCGCGGGCGTCATGGGGCTGGCCGACATGAGCGGCGCGACGCAGCGCGCTGAAGAGCTGCTCATGTCCCGGCCGGGCGTAAAACGCCGCGCGCAAGCCTTGCGTCCAACGGGTCAAGCTCACCGCCCCGCCCCTGGCCGCGGCGAAGCCCTGCGCCGGATCGCCGCCGTAAGCCGCC
>CALGOL010000239.1 GCA_937960755.1 uncultured Azospirillum sp. | reverse complement strand
CGAGATTACAAGGTGACTGGAGTTCAGACGTGTGCTCTTCCGATCTGTAAGCGGCGGCATCGACGGCGTAGGCGGCGTAGGCGGCGGCGACGTTAACGGCGCGAGCGGCGCGGGCCGCTGCAACCTTTATGTCCTCGGTCGGCCAAATGCGTGCAATCAATGATGTAAGCAAAGCGCGATGCACGGCAAGCGTCAAACCGCTCTTCGCCGTATCATCCATGCTTGAAGCGCTGAGCCGCCCCAATGCGGGAACCGCCCGCATCGCGGCGCGCCACGCGATGATTTGCGCCCATTCCGGCGGCTTATCGCTCAACCAGCGTTCAAGTTCCTCCGGTTTCGAAAAATTCAACCCTAACGCCATGCCGCCGCCCCATAATTTTCCCGTATGTATCTATTCAAGGCGCAGCATGGCGGGAAAATGAAGCGCTATCTACCTAATTTTCTCTTTTTCGGCGGGCGCGGCTTTCTCCATCCCGCGCCAATCATCTGTCGGCCCAACTAACCGCCGGCATGTGGTTTTCCACATCTGCGGACATCCACAATCGACCCCGGAACCGCACCGGGCGTAAAGAAAGCCTCGGCGGCGGTCAGTCCCGCGCTGGCCGTCATTTTTTACCGCCAGTTCCTCCTATGAAACTAAATAACCCGCCCTCCTGCCCGGATGGCGGGATTTTTTTGTTTTAGGCTCCCAGGCGCAACGCAGTGATTCGCGCCCGTTGACGGTAATTATCCAAAAATAACATTAATATGTAAGTTTGAATGCGACAAAATAAAATTTTCACTTATTCGAATAAATATAATTATAAGCAAAACAGCTATCTGAATATCGATATTAAATATTATTCTTAATCAATATGTTGTGGCGCTTTCCTAAACAATCCGATACTCCATAAAATATAAACTACTTTACATTATAAAACCAAATATAAAACATACAAATAAATTAATTTAATGAAATTTATACTGCAACGCAAGACGGCATTGACGTCACTTGTCGCGAACACGACACTCTGACCAGCAATAACATTATTACATTCATTCGTGTGAACCAGATTTTTTATTTTTAATATTACAGACAGACATCCAAACAATAGCAACCGGAGGGTCGAATGCCGAACGGTTTCATGTCGATGCGCGACCCGCCGACGGAGCGGGCGGCGCTGTCATCCGCGGCGCCATACGGCGACGGCGCGCTGGAAGATTTGTTCGATGCGGAAGTTTTCGCCCGCCAAGCGGCGCTCGCCGTCGAACGGCTGGCCGATCATCTGGCCGACGATTCCACGCGCGGGCTGGCGCTGACTGATCCAGCGCTGCTGCTGGCGGCGGCGGCCGACCTGACCCGCGGCGGCCAACCGGAGGACGGGGCCGGACACGATCAAAAGCTGGCCGAGATTATCGATCTTTACGCCCGCTCCGGCATTCAGGTCTATTCGCCGGGCTATATGGGCCGGCAGTTTTCCGGGCCGTTTCCGGTGATGGCGGTGATGGACATGGTCAGCGCCATCGCCACCCAGCCCGCCTCTTTCTATGAAGCCGGCCCGCTGCCCAGCGTGGCGGAGCGCATCATGGGGGAGGAGCTTAACCGCTTTCTGGGCTTCCCCGCCGACAGCTTCGCCATGGTCACCACCTCCGGCGGGTCGCTGGCCAACATGACCGCGCTGCTGGCGGCGCGCAACCGGCGCTATCCGGCGGCGTGGCGGAACGGGGCGCATCATCAAACCGGCCTGCGCCCCGCCATCGCCGCCAGCGAGGAAGTGCATTATAGCATCACCCGCGCCGCCGGCATTATCGGCGTCGGCGAGGATCAGGTGGTGCGGCTGCCGCTGG
>CALGOL010000238.1 GCA_937960755.1 uncultured Azospirillum sp. | reverse complement strand
CTGCGCTGCGGCTGCGGCGCGCCTTCACCCAACACCTCGATCAGGCGGGAGACTTGCGGTCCCTTCGGTCCGGCGCCGATGACGCACAGGATCTCGGTGCCGTCGCTCAACTCCTGCAAGCCGGCGCGGCTCAGAACCGAAACGTGAAGGAAAGCGTCCGGCGTGCCATCGACCGGCGCAACGAAACCGAAGCCCTTAGTGACGTTAAACCATTTCACCTGGGCCCGAACCGGCGAACCTTCGTCGAAGGACGAACCGCCGTGCTGATTGAAACGTGCCAAGAGTATTAACCTTCGACCAAAGCGCCGCCGCGCTGTTGCGTTGTCGTACGAACGGCGCCGCATGCTGCCGGCATCCGCCCCCCACACCATATTAGGCACACTCCAAATGGCGACTCCAGTGTAATTTTTGCTTCATAAGCGTCGGGTTAGGCTGAATTACGGTTGACGGGCGCCGATATGTCGAGAAGCGCCCGCAAGCAATAATAGGGAGGAGCGATCATGACGGCGCAGACGCTGTTCACGCCGGCCGAGCCGGCTTATCCCATGGCCTATCCGGCGGGAATCGACTGGGCCGCTCCCCTGCCCGAACAGACCATGCCGCAGATGTTCGAAGCGGCGGCGGCGCGTTTCGCCGGTCGGCCGATGCTGGACTTTCTCGGCAAACGCTACGCTTACGCCGAAATAGAAGATCTAGTCTTCCGCGCCGCCAAGGGGTTGCAGCGCTTAGGTTTGCGCAAGGGCGACCGCGTCGGGCTGTTCCTGCCCAACACGCCGGTTTTCGTCGTCTGCTATTTCGCCGTGCTGAAGGCTGGCGGGGTGGTGGTGAACCTCAATCCGCTTTACGCCGAGCGCGAGATTCGCGGGATTATCGACGATGCGCGCATTGAAATCATCGTCACGCTGGATCTGAAACTGCTTTACGACAAGATCGCCCCGATGCTGGGGAACGCTTGTTTGAAGCGGCTGGCGGTGGCGCGGATGGCGGATTGCCTGCCTTGGCCGAAAAGCTGGCTGTTTCCGCTCGCCAAGCGCAAAGAGATCGCCGTTTGGCCGCAAGACGACCGGCACGTCGCGTTTCGCGATCTGCTGGCCAACGACGGCCGGCCGGTCGACGTCGCAATCGATCCGGTCAAGGATCTGGCGGCGTTGCAGTACACCGGCGGCACCACCGGCGCGCCCAAGGGCGCCATGCTGACCCACGCCAATCTGACCGCCAACGTCGAGCAATGCGCCCGCTGGTGCGTCGAAGCCCGGCCGGGGGAAGAACGCATGCTGGGGGTGCTGCCGTTCTTCCACGTCTTCGCCATGACGGCGGTGATGAACATGTCGATTCGCATCGGCGCGGAAATCATCATGCTGCCGCGCTATGATCTGACCCAGACGCTGGAAACCATCGCCCAAAAGAAGCCGACGCTGTTTCCCGCGGTGCCGACGATTTACACCGCGATCAACCTGCGCCCCGACCGCGCCAAGTATGACCTTTCTTCGATTCGCTTTTGCATATCCGGCGGCGCGCCCTTGCCGGTCGAGGTGCGGGAAGCGTTCATGCGCAACACCGGCTGCGTGCTGGTGGAAGGCTACGGCCTGACCGAATCGTCGCCGGTGGCCTGTTGCAATCCGCAACGCGGGGCCAACAAAGCCGGATCGGTCGGCTTGCCGCTGCCCGGCACGGTGGTGGAGATCGTCAGTTTGGACGATGGCGAAACCGTGCTCGGCGTCGGTGAAAAAGGCGAAATCTGCATTCGCGGCCCGCAAGTCATGGCGGGCTACTGGGGGCGCCCGGACGAGACGAACGAGGCGCTGCGCGGCGGCCGACTGCACACCGGCGATGTCGGCCATGTCGATGAAGACGGTTATGTTTTCATCGTCGACCGAATCAAGGACATGATTCTGAGCAAAGGTTATAACGTCTATCCGCGCAATGTGGAGGAAGCGATCCACCTTCACCCCAAGGTGGCGGAATGCGTGGTGGCCGGCCTGCCTGACGATTATCGCGGCCAAGTGGTTAAAGCCTACATCCGTGTGCTGGACGGCGAAACCCTGACCGCGCAGGAATTGACCGAATTTTTGAAGGACAAGCTGTCGCCGATGGAAACGCCCAAGCTGATTGAATTCCGCGCCGAATTGCCGCGCACCATGATCGGCAAGCTGTCGCGCAAAGCGCTGCTGGAGGAAGAGGCGGCGCGCCGCAGCCTGAGCGGGGGGAGCGACGCATGAGCGAAGAGAAGCGAATCTGCCGCCGCGCGGAAATAACCGGCAGAGTGCAAGGGGTATGGTATCGCGGCTGGACGGTGGAGACGGCGCGCGCGCTGGGGCTCGACGGCTGGGTTCGCAACCGCGCCGACGGCTCGGTCGAAGCGCTGTTCGCAGGGCCGCCC
>CALGOL010000237.1 GCA_937960755.1 uncultured Azospirillum sp. | reverse complement strand
GACGGAAGGGGGGCAAGAAATCCAGACTGAGCATCTTTTCCCTTAACTTAGCGCCGGTGGCGCTTTCTCCCCCGCGACCCTTACGATTTTGTGACCGCCGCCGATTTTTGCTATTGCGAAGCGGTC
The DNA here is from genome assembly GCA_937960755.1 of uncultured Azospirillum sp. Taxonomy (GTDB): domain Bacteria; phylum Pseudomonadota; class Alphaproteobacteria; order Azospirillales; family Azospirillaceae; genus Azospirillum. Next base: position 2,199 of record CALGOL010000237.1, on the reverse strand, counting down.
GCGGATCGCCCAGCATGCGACAGTTGTTTCGGCTTCGCAGCTTCTGGGGAACCTAGGCATTGACCGCCATCGACACGCGCGACGACGTCACGCGCGATATCGGCGCCGCCGCCGTCCGGCCGCCTCATTCGCTCTGGCCTCATTCGCTCTGGCCTCGTTCGCTCTGGCCTCGCTCAATCTGGCCCCTCGCCACGCTGGTCATCGCCGCCGTCGTCGCCATGCCGGTGGCGGTGGTCGCCAGTCGGGTCTTCATCCCCACCAACGGGGTTTGGAGCCATCTGGCGCAAACCGTACTGCCGGAATACATCCTCAACACCCTAGCGCTGGGGGTTCTGGTGGGAACCGGCACGCTGGTGATCGGCGTCGCCGCGGCGTGGACCGTCACCATGTGCCGCTTTCCCGGCAGTCGCACGCTGGAATGGGCGCTGCTGTTGCCGATGGCGGTGCCTGCCTACATCATGGCCTACACCTACACCGACGTTTTTCAGTTTGTCGGGCCGGTGCAAACCGCGCTGCGGGAATGGTTCGGCTGGACGCGGCGCGACTACTGGTTCCCGGAAATCCGCTCGCTGGGCGGGGCCGCGACCATGTTCACCCTGGTGCTTTATCCTTACGTCTATCTGATGTCGCGCGCCGCCTTCCTTGAACAATCGGTCTGCGTGCTGGAGGTCAGCCGCACCTTGGGGCGCGGACCGTGGGCCAGCTTTTTCCGCGTCGCCTTGCCGCTGGCCCGTCCGGCGATCGTCGGCGGCGTCGCTCTGGCGCTGATGGAGGTGCTGGCGGATTTCGGCACGGTGCAGTATTTCGCCGTCAACACCTTCACCACCGGCATTTACCGCACGTGGTTCGCCATGGGCGAACCGGTGGCGGCGGCGCAATTGTCGGCGGCGCTGCTGAGTTTCGTCGGCGTGTTGCTGGTGATGGAGAATTGGTCGCGTCGTCAAGCCAAATTCCACCACACCACGGCGCGCTATCGCCGCTTGCCCACCCACGCCCTGCGCGGCGGCCGCGCCGCTTTGGCGCTGATCGGGTGCAGCCTGCCCATTTTCCTGGGCTTTGTCGTCCCCAGCGCCGTGCTGGCGGCCAAGGCGATTGATTACGGCGGCGACGCCCGGCTGGCGCAAAACTTCCTGCCGCTGGCGTTCAACAGCCTGACGCTGGCTTGCGCCGCCGCCGCGCTGGCGGTGCTGATGGCGGTGGTGCTGGCCTATGGCAAGCGGTTGCATCCCTCCCCCGCCGTCGAAGGCGCCACCCGCGTCGCGGCGCTGGGCTACGCCGTGCCGGGTTCGGTGGTGGCGGTCGGGGTGCTGATCCCCTTCGCCTGGATCGACAATGCGTTGGACGGCTTCATGCGCCAGCATTTTGACATTTCCACCGGATTGATGCTCAGCGGCACGGTCGCCGCCGTGCTGTTCGCCTATCTGGTGCGCTTCCTCGCCATCGCCTTCAACGCGGTGGATTCCAGCTTCGGCAAGATCCGCATCAACATGGATCACGCCGCCCGCGTGCTGGGCTGCACGCCGGGACAAACCTTGCGCCGGGTGCATGCGCCGTTGATGTGGGGCAGCCTGCTGACCGCGGCGCTGATCGTCTTCGTCGACGTGATGAAGGAATTGCCGGCGACGATGATCGTGCGGCCGTTCAATTTCGACACCCTGGCGATCCGGGTTTATCAGATGGCGTCGGACGAGCGGTTGTCGGAGGCCGCCGTTTCCGGCCTCGCCATTGTCGCCGTCGGCGTTATTCCGGTTATTTTGCTGTCGCGCGCCATCGCGGCGTCCCGCCCCGGCGGCGGCGATGACGGCAAGGCCCCGGCCGGACCGGTGATTTGCTGAGCCCGACGCTGGATTTCGCGCGCCGCCGATTTACTTTCCAGATGGCGGGGGAATTGACGGCATGAGCGATCAGCAAGCCACCCAGACGGCGCGTCAGCGCGAAGCGCTGCGACAAATCATGCATGAGGCGGCGTCGGCCCGCGCCGCCTTATGCGAAAACGAACTGGTGATCCGGCTCGATAACATCCTGGCGCTGGCGAAAGCGGCGCTTGAGCCGCCATCGCCAACGTCCAAGCCTTAGCCCGCCGGCCGCATGGCGGTGCGGAACTCCACGTCCGACAGATCGTCGGTCAGCACCGGAAAGCCGGGCGTCGGCGGACGCAGAGTCTCCGCCAACAGCGCCGCCGCCGGGCCGCCGGGCGCT
>CALGOL010000236.1 GCA_937960755.1 uncultured Azospirillum sp. | reverse complement strand
CCGGCCGCGCCGCCAGCGCGGTGAAAATCGTCGCCGCCGCGCCAGGGTCGCTGGCGATCAGCGCTTGGCCCCAGGCCAGGGCGAAACGCCGCTCCGTTGGTTCGCAAACCGCCGCCCGTCCCCACAGCTTCGCCGGATTGACGGGGTCGAGCAAATCAGCTTCTGGCAGATCGGCGGACGCCGCCCAAGCTTCGCCACATTCGGGCGCCAAACACAGCGCCGCGCGCAACGGAGCGGCGGCGTGACGGGGATCGTCGCCGTAGACCGCCGCCCAGGCGCGGGCGAGCAGATCCTCCAGCGCGAGGGCCAGCGCGAGGGAGTGCGACTCGGGGGGCATAAATGACTCGATTCGGCGGAAAGGGGCGACTTATGCCTCATTTCTGTTTTGCAACGCAAGAAGTCTTATGCGCATTCGACATGACCGTAACCCCAACGACACACGCTGACGCAAAGGTTAATGACAGCGCACCCCGGCGAAAACGGCCGAAAAACCGGGATATCCCTTATTGTTTCAGTCTGTTACAAACGCAACGATTTAGAATGGAATTTTAATAAAATTTAATATTAATTGCGACGGTGTGATTCAATTGAATTGACCTTGCGGCAAATTTTTGAAAACCTGCCCGCCGTACCCAATGGGTGGGTGCGAGCAGACTACTGGAACGTCAATCGAGGGAGCGGTCGCCCAAGCGTTAATGGCGGCCGGAACAGGAAATTGGGGCCGGGCCGGAATACATCCGGAGGTCCCCGAACCGCGGGCGGGCGGCGAGACTAACGGGGAGTGGAAGATATGCGTACAATGATGAAGCAAGCCCTTAGCAAGACGATCATCGCGGTCGTCGGCGTCTTCGGTCTGGCGATCATGTCTTCCTTGCCCGCAGCCGCCGGCGACAATGACTGCGTCGCCCACGCCGCCGAAATTGAACGGGATCTCGGCATCCCGGCCGGCATCCTCGCCTCCATCGCCATGGTCGAAAGCGGCGGCGGCGGCACGCCCAATCCCTACATCATGAACGTCAACGGCCGCGCGGTCTTCGCCAAGAGCGCCGCCGACGCCGCCAAGCGGCTGCGCGACAAGAAGGGCCGCTTGGTCTCCAGCGCTTACGTCGGCTGCATGCAGATTTCGCTGCGGGTTCATAAGGCGCAATTCGATTCCGTTGAAGACATCGTCAATCCGCGCGACAACGTGCGTTACGCCGGTCAATTGCTGGTTCGCCTGCATCAGGAAGAAGGCAACTGGCGCTCCGCCATCGCCCGCTACAACGGGGCCTCCATCCGCGCCGCCCACGGCTATGTCTGCAAGGTGTGGCGCTACCTGAACGAATTCGACAGCGCCAGCGCCCGGTTGATCGAATCGAACCGTTGCGAAGAAGTCGCCGCCGCCATATCGCCGCGCACCCGCAGCTCATTCAAGAACGCCCAGGCCGTCGAAATAAACTGACGCCCGGCTTTTATGTCAGCGCAACAACAGATTTCCCCCACCATAATTTTGCTTTTACACACAGATGCGCGCGGCGCGAATAAATTTAAGGGGCATTAGCGGCAATCTTGCGGTACGGGATTGTCAAACCGGCGTGAAGGTCGTTAAGTAGTTCAACGGCGCGACGTTTTCGGCCCCCCTCGTCATAGTAAGGGGAGCCGGCGCGATCAGCGCCGCGAAGGACAACAAGAGGCCGACGCGCACCCAATGCCGACACCCGCGTTGATCGATCTAGAGGCGCTGCTGGCGCCGATCTCCGAAGACGCCCCCTGCGGCGCCGATATGCGGGAGGACGCCTCCCCGACATCGGTTTACTATCAGCTCAAGGACGCCCGCTCGTCCGCCCGCGCCGCCGAACGGTCGATGGACGCGGACGAGGAAACCGCCGGCCTGCTGGCCGACTGGCGGACCATCCTTGATGTCGCGCCAAAAGTGCTGGCGACCCGCTCCAAGGATTTGGAAGCGGCGGCGTGGTTCGCCGAGGCGCTGTTGCGCGCCCACGGCTTCGCCGGTCTGCGCGACGGCTTTCTTTTAATTGAACAACTTGCCGACCGTTTTTGGGACGGGCTTTATCCCCTGCCCGATGAAGACGGCGTGGAAACCCGCGTCGCGCCCCTGACCGGGCTGAACGGCGAAACTTCCGATGGCGCGCTGATCCAGCCGATCCGCAAGGCGCCGCTGCTGCCGGGCGGGGATCGCGACTTCGCATTATGGCATTACGAGCAGGCCGCCGATCTGGGGCGGGTGGCGGACGCCGCCAAGCGCCAAGCCCGCATCGACGGCGGCGCCGTCACCATGGACGTGTTGGAGGCGACGGCCAAAGCGTTGCCCCCCAGTCACTTCCGCACCCTGCTGGACGACATCGACGGCTGCATCGCCGCGTTCGGCGCGCTGAGCGACAAGCTTTATGAGAAAGCCGGTCACGACTCCCCGCCGGGCGCCGCCATCCGCGGCGTATTGACCGCGGCGCGCGACGCCGTCGCCGACCTGGGGCGGGATAAACTGGCGATCGCCGATGGGGCTGACGCCG
>CALGOL010000235.1 GCA_937960755.1 uncultured Azospirillum sp. | reverse complement strand
GCCGCCGCGCCGGCATGGATTGCGCCGCCCCAACCGGTCCGCATTTCGGCCGGCCGATGGCGCGGGACGGCAGGCGCATCGTCGCTTGCGCGTTGGAGCGCCTGCGCGGCAAGCTGAAATATCGCCCCATCGTCTTTGAATTGCTGGAGCCGTCCTTCACCCTGCATCGCTTGCAGCAGGTGGTGGAGGCGCTGAACGGCGCCAAGCTGCATAAGCCGAATTTTCGTCGGCTGGTGCTGTCCACCGGACTGGTGGAGCCGACCGGACAGGTGGAAAGCGGCGCCGCCGGGCGACCCGCCGAACTGTTCCGCTATCAGCCGGCGGCGATTCACGAGCGCACCAGCGCCCAGGGACTGCGGGACGAGGAGCAGGATTCGGTCTAAAACGCCGTGCAGCTAACCGCCAACCGCCGACGAACCAGCTATCAGCCTACCAGCGGACCAGCGCCCCGCCCCACGACAGGCCGCCGCCGATGGCTTCCATCAGGATAAGATCGCCGCGCTTGATGCGGCCGTCGCCGACCGCGTCCGCCAGCGCCAAGGGAATCGACGCCGCCGAAGTGTTGCCGTGGCGCTCGACGGTCTTAATCACCTTGTCGGGCGACAGCTTCAGCTTCTTAGCGATGCCGTCGATGATTCGCATGTTGGCTTGATGCGGCGCCATCCAGTCGATGGCGGACGGGGCGAGGCCGTTGGCCTCCAACGCTTCCTCCACCACGCCGGCCAGCCGGGTGACGGCATGGCGGAACACTTCCTGTCCCTGCATGCGGACATGCCCGGTGGTCCCGGTGGATGACGGACCGCCATCGACGTACAGCAATTCATACTGCCGGCCGTCGCTATGCAGGTGGGTGGAGAGGATCAGGCTTTCCTTATCGGCCCCCGTCGCTTCGGTCGCCTCCAGCACTACCGCGCCGGCGCCGTCGCCGAACAGCACGCAGGTGGCGCGGTCTTCCCAATCCAGCAGGCGGGAAAAGGTTTCAGCGCCGATCACCAACACCCGGTTGGCGGCGCGGGCGCGGATGAAGTTGTCGGCGGTGGACAGCGCAAAGATGAAACCGGCGCAAACCGCCTGAATGTCGAAGGCGAAGCCGCGGGTCATGCCCAACGCCGCCTGCACCTTCGTCGCGGTGGCGGGAAAGGTGTTGTCCGGCGTGGTGGTGGCGAGGATGACGGCGTCGATGCAGTTGGGTGTCAGCCCGGCGCTCGCCAGCGCCGCCTTGGCGGCGGCGACGGCCAAATCAGAAGTCATTTCGCCGTCGGCGGCGAAGTGGCGGGACTTGATGCCGGTGCGCTGGGTGATCCAATCGTCGGAGGTGTCGACGCCGCGGGCGACGAGATCCTCATTGGTCACCCGCGCCGCGGGAAGGTAAGAGCCGCAGCCGATAATACGCGAACGCCGGTTCATGTCGCTTTTCTCATCCCGCCGCCGCGGCGGCCGCGGCGAATTCGCCCTTGGCGTCCACCTGCCGCTGCATTTCTTCTTTGATGCGCTCGTTGAAGCCTTGGGCCGCCAAATTGATGCCGACGCCGATAGCGTTGGCGAAGCCGAAGGCGTCGGTGCCGCCGTGGCTTTTGACGCAAATGCCGCGCAAGCCGAGGAACATGGCGCCATTGTAACGGCGCGGATCGGTGCGGTGCTTCAGCTTTTTGAACGCCGAGCGCGCCAGCAAATAGCCGATCTTCGCCCAGAACGACGATTGGAAGGTGCGGCGCAGGAACTCGGAATAAAGCTTGGCGGTGCCTTCGGCGGTCTTCAAGGCGACATTGCCGGTGAAGCCGTCGGTGACGATGACGTCGACCGCGCCGCCGGCGATGTCGTTGCCTTCGACAAAGCCTTCAAACTTGCCGGGCAACGGCGTTTCCCGCAGCCGCGCCGCGGCGGCGCGAACGGTTTCGTTGCCCTTGACGTCTTCCGAACCGATGTTGAGCACGCCGACCGTCGGCTCCAGCACCCCCAGCACCTGACGGGCGAAAACCGAGCCCATCACTGCGAACTCCACCAGATTTTCCGGCGAACATTCGGTGTTGGCGCCCAGGTCGAGCATGACGCTCTCGCCGCGCAAAGTCGGGAAGAAAGACGCGATGGCCGGACGGTCAATGCCTGGCAGCGTCTTCAAGACGAACTTCGCCATCGCCATCAGCGCGCCGGTGTTGCCCGCCGACACGACGGACGCGGCGCGGCCGTCAGCCACGGCGTCGATGGCGAGCCGCATGCTGGACTTGCGTCCAGCGCGCAGCGCCACCGACGGCTTAGCGTCCGAAGCGACGTAGTCTTCCGTGTGAACGATCTCGCTCACCGCGCGCAGCGCCGGATGGCGCTCCAACAGCGGCTCGATGCGAGCGCGGTTCCCCACCAGCAAAAAACGCGCGTCGGGATGGCGTTCTCGGGCGATATCAGCCCCTGCGATCACCATGTCCGGGGCGTGGTCCCCCCCCATAGCGTCAAGGGCGATGGTCAGATTCTGACTCACCTTGGGACTTTACCCCCTCACCAGACGGAGCGATACGCGCATTGATCGTTAGGGAACCAGCGGCTGATTAAGCGGCCGCCTGATCCACAACCTCACGGCCATCATAATGGCCGCAAGATTCGCACACATGGTGCGGGCGCTTCAGTTCGCCGCAGTTCGGGCATTCGCCGTAGGACTGGGCGCCCAGCGCATGGTGGGAGCGCCGCATGTTGCGCCGCGACTTGGAGGTTTTCTTCTTCGGAACGGCCATAGCACGAAACTCTGTCAGTCATTGGAAAAGGCGGCCCGGGAAGGGGCCGCCTATCGCGAGGCGCATTGAATATACCATCGGCGCCCCCAGGGCAAGGCCGATCAATCAATTTGTCGGCAAGCGGATCGGAAAGCTGTTGATGACCGTCAATTGGCGGTCTAAACCTCGCCCCGCCGCTTGGAAGGCCGGTGGTTTCTTGACGGACCGGCTTTCTAAGCGCACCCTTTTTATATCGCATGGCGCTAAAGGGGTATAGCCCAATGCCCCATATACTCGCATTCTTCGTCGTAGCCGCCGCCGCCGCCTTGGCTTGGATTGATCCCTTGCTGGGTTTCGTCGCCGCCTGCGTCGCCGCGGCTGGCGGTCTGTGGTGGATTCGCCACGCCGCCGCGACCGAGATGGAGGCGGTGCGCCACGATCTCGCCATCCTGTCGAATGAGGACGACGAAGCGCCGCTGCGCACCGCTTTGCGCGGCGGCGAGGTCGGTCGGGCTATCGATTCGTTTCGTCAGTATCAGAAAATGCTGCGCCTGATGCGCGCCCGCCAGCAGGCGGAAGTCGAAGCGGCGCAAAGCGAGCGCCGGGAGGCGATCCGCGCCATGGCGGCGCTGATCGAAAATGAGACCAAAGAAATGGTGGCGTGGTTCAGCCACGAGGCCGGGCTGATGGGCGATTTGGCCCGCCGGTTGAGCGCCAACGCCGAATCCATCGTCAGCGAAGCCGGGGCCGCCGCCGGGGCCGCCGATGACGCCGGAAGACAGGCGCAGGAAGCCGCCCGCGCGCTTGACGGGCTGCTCGCCTCCATCGGCCAGGTGGCCGACATGGCGCGCGACACCAGCGGCGTCACCCGGCAAGCCGCCGATCTGGCCGCCGAAAGCGCCCCGGCCATGCAGGCGCTGGCGCAAGCGGCGCAAGAAATCGGTCGAGTGGTGGAGCTTATTCAGGACATCGCCGGGCGCACCAACATGCTGGCGCTCAACGCCACTATCGAAGCCGCGCGGGCCGGCGAAGCGGGGCGCGGATTCGCCGTTGTCGCCAATGAAGTAAAGACGCTGGCTGGGCAGACCGCCGCCGCCACCCATGAAATTTCCGGCCTTATCAGCCGGATTCGCGACTCCGCGGTGCGCGCTGAAGAATCGCTCACCGCCATCGTCGCGGTGATCGAGAAGACCCGCACGGCCGGCGAAGTGATCGGCGATGCGGCGGATAAGCAGGTGAACGTCGCGCGCGAGGCCGCC
>CALGOL010000234.1 GCA_937960755.1 uncultured Azospirillum sp. | reverse complement strand
CGTCGAGCAACTGCGCCAGCCGCAACGGCTTGGCGGTGTGCGCGTTCATCCCGGCGTCGCGGCAGGCGGCGCAATCTTCCGGCGACGTGTTGGAGGTCAGCGCGATGATCGGCACATGGCGGCGCGGCCCCGGCAATGCGCGGATCGACCGGGCGGCGGCGACGCCGTCGAGGTTGGGCATCGACACGTCCATCACCACCGCGTCGAAGGGGAGCGGCGCGTCGCGCACAATCTCCACCGCTTCCCGGCCGTCGGCGGCGGAAACCACCTTGAAGCCGGTCTTTTCCAACGCCGAGACTGTCACCGCCCGCTCAACCGGACTGTCGTCCACCACCAGCACCCGGCCGCCGCGGCGCTGCGCCCAAGCTCGCAGGCGCTCCTCCCCGCAGCCGCAGCCGTCGATGCGCTGCGGCGTAAAAACGTGATTCGCCGCGAGGCCCATGGCTTCCAACCGGACGTCAGGCATTGCTGGCTCTCCTATTGCCGTCCTCTCGCATTTTGCGCGTTCAGACTTGCCGAAAATTCCCGTTTCCAGAGATGTCGCCGCGAATCTTTTGCAAAATGCGAAGCAGTCTGCGAAAAGCGCGGCGGCGGAATCGGTTGAAAGCGATTCTCAATACGCTTCACGGCACTGACAAGCAAGATTGAGGCCAAATATGGAACGTAACGGCTTTTGGCTGATCGTCGCTGGAATGTTCGGCGCGATGGCGGTGGCCGCCGGCGCCTGGGCGGCGCACGGGTTGGCGGATAATCCAACGGCGCAAGTTTGGGCGGAAACCGCCAGCCGCTATCAAATGCTGCATGGCGGCGTGATCGCCGCCCTGGCTGTGACGCATCCGAAAGACGGCGGGCTGGCGGCGCTGGCGCTGGCGGCGGCGCGCTGGCTGTTCGCTCTGGGGGTGGTTCTGTTCTGCGGCAGCTTGTACTTGCTGGCGACGACGGGCGCGGCGCCGTTTCCAGGCGCCGCCCCGATTGGCGGAACGACATTAATCTGCGGCTGGCTGGCCATCGCCATCGCCGGTTTCGGCCGGCTGACAAGACGGGACTGACGGTCCCGTCAAACAAGGCGAAACAATCAGACGGGCGCTGCGGCGATGCGCTGACTGGCGACTTCTTCGCCGCCGCCGATGGGCGCGCAATAGAGACCGTGCAGGGTCGCCATGATCGCCTTGGCCTCCTCGCCATCCAACGAGTAATAAATGTTCTGCGCGCTGCGGCGGGTCTTCACCAGACCGTCGCGGCGCAGGCGGGCCAAATGCTGCGATAGCGCCGACTGGCTGAGTTGCACCATGCGCTCCAACTCGCCCACCGATCGTTCGCCCATGGTGAGATAACATAAAATCAACAGCCGGCGCTCATTGCTCATGGCTTTGAGCAACGCGCTGGCGCGACGGGCGTTGGCTTCTAGGTCGGCGAGTTCCATCTGCATTTCTTGCGACATGGCCGGATCATTTCCACTATATGCGGCGTTGCCCAATGACGCTGCCGCGCCCGCTCCAGGCGACCCGCGGCGGAGAGTCGAAAGGACGGCTACGCTTTTCGCATATGACGGCGTACGCATCAAAGCAAAGTATACATTAGTCGACCCGCCCGATAAGCTGCGGATTTCCACAATGGTCTAATTCGAGACGATTGCAGACGCATGGCCGATATCCTTTTGAACGCCCGCGGGCTAAAATGCCCGTTGCCTGTTTTGCGCGCGGGCAAGTTGTTGAGGACTTTGGCGGCGGGCGACATCCTGCGCGTCGAGGCCACCGACGCCGCGGCGCCGAAGGATTTTCGCGCCTTCTGCGACGCTGTCGGCGCATTGCTGCGCGAATCGCGTGAAGAAGGCGGTGTCTACTTTTTCATAATTGAAAAGCGAGGAGACGCCGGCTGACTATGCCGCGAGAGGGGCTCGCCGGCGCGGGGGTGTGACGTTTGGCCCTTTTGCGTCTCTGTACATTCCATCAGCTTTCGCGCAAAGATGGTCGGGGAAACGCCAATAAGCACTCGTCAACGATAACAAAAGAAGTCACGCCGCATGTTCACATCCCTTTTCACGCATGCCGCCTGCCTGGAGCACGACACTGGGCTGGGTCACCCCGAGTGCGCCGATCGGCTTCGCGCGGTGTTGGCGGCGCTGGAAACCGAAGAATTCTACATGTTGGAGCGGCAGGAAGCGCCGCGCGCCACCATGGAGCAATTGCTGCGCGCCCATCCGCAAAGCCACATCGACCAGCTTTACACCGCGATTCCGAAGGAAGGCCGCGAGGGGCTGGACGCCGACACCGTGCTTTCCCCCGGCACCTGGGAAGCCGCCCTGCGCGCCGCCGGCGCCGTCTGCGCGGCCGTCGATGCGGTGGCGACCGGTCATTCCCGCAACGCCTTTTGCGCCGTGCGTCCGCCGGGGCATCATGCAGAACGCGCCCGCGCCATGGGCTTTTGCCTGTTCAACAACGCCGCCGTCGGCGCCTACCACGCCAGAGCGGCGCACGGCTTGCAGCGCGTCGCGGTGATGGACTTCGACGTTCACCACGGCAACGGCACCCAAGACATTTTCCAGCATGACGGCGACATGCTGTACTGCTCGACCCACCAGTCGCCGCTTTACCCCGGCACCGGCGCGCCGGACGAGCGGGGCGAATACGGCAACTGCGTCAACGCCACTTTGCCGGCGATGGCGGGCAGCCCGGAATTCCGCAACGCCATGACCAAGATCGTCCTGCCGGCCATCGACCACTTCAAGCCGGACCTCATCATCATTTCCGCCGGTTTCGACGCGCATTCGCGCGATCCGATGGCGGAACTGCATTTGATTGACGACGACTATGTTTGGGCGACCCGCAAGCTGGGGGAACTGGCGCGCACCCATTGCGGCGCGCGCGTGGTTTCGGTGCTGGAGGGCGGCTATAACCTGCGGGCGTTGGCGTCGGCCGCCGCCGCCCATGTTCGCGAGTTGATGCTGGCTTAAACCCCTGAGACGCAACGCCCCTTTCCCATTCTTATGCGAAAGGGGCGTCGTCCAAGCGTTTCCTTTAAACTCAAGCTTCGTGCAGCAATTCCTGTCCGGCGTAGGACAGGCCGCCGATCAGCAGCACGGCGGCGATCAGCGCCGCGACCCCCAGCGCCAGACTGACCGCAACCGCCGTCCCGTCCCGCTCGATCAGCCCCAAAGCCAGCACCACCAGCGAAAAACCCGGCAGCCAGCCCATCAGCGGCACCGGGACAAAGGCGGTGAGCGCCAGCAGCGCCAGCCACCATTTGAACCATGGTTGCGAGTCGATATGGGCCAGTCGCGGCCGGCGCGGCCGCAGCAGCTTTTCAATGCTGGCGACCTTGTCCACCGCGGCGTCCAGCAGCTTGCTTGTCAGTTTGGCGTTTGCGGAGCGGCGCAGCAGCCAGCCGGGCAGCGACGAGCCGACATCACTTCCGCCGGCCTCTCCTTTGGCGCCGCCCAGCGCCAGCCGGAAGGTGAACAGCAGCACCGGCAGATTGAACAGCACGGAAACGCCCAGCGGCACCGGCGACACGCAGGGCAAAGACAGCGCGAGCAAAACCGTGCCCAGCGACCGGTCGCCCAGCGCGGTCAGGAAACTTTCCAAGGTCACCCGGCCGGCGGGCAGGTGAGCGCGGAAACGCCGCAATACGTCTGAGGTGCGTTCTTCGGTTTCCGCCGCCGCGGTCTGGCAAGTCGCGGCGGTCACGCGCCGGCCTCCGCCGCCGCGGTCTCGTATTCCTCCGCCAACGTCAGCCAGTCTTCCTCAGCCGTCTCCAACTGCTTGGCGACGGCGCCGAGGTCGATTTGCAGCTTGGTGACTTCCGCCGATGGTCCGCCGTAGACCTTGGGGTCGGCCAGCTTGGCTTCAATGGCGGCTTTCTTGTCGGTCAGCGTGTGGACGCGCTTTTCCGCTTCCTGCACTTTTTTGCGCAACGGGGCGAGTTGGGCGCGGGCCTCAGATCGGAAGAGCACACGTCTGA
>CALGOL010000233.1 GCA_937960755.1 uncultured Azospirillum sp. | reverse complement strand
TCACGTTTCTCGTCGGTTGGGAATCCCGCGAGTCACTTCAGGCGCGAACCGGTATGAGGCCGCATCGTTGTCCAATTCACCGGACGGACGTCGCACCGGCTTCCGACTGGGCCATAACCATAGGAATCGGCTCAGCAGTCCGTCATCGGGTTCTTCAAGCAGGTGCGCCAGACGATCCGGCTGAATCCCGCCGAAGATCGAAATTGAAAGATTGTCGATCCGTATCGGCTCAGTAAATTTCACCCGATCCACAACATAACTGCGCCCGCCGAACGCCTCGGTCCAAAACGCCCGGTCCCGCTCCCGGGCGAAAAATCGCCCGATTCCGCCGAACCACCCGAGCAACTCGTCACGGAATAACAGTAATCCGCGCGGGTTTTGCGCACACAATGCCCCCGCTTTTTCAATCGACGTGTCATTTATCATTATTCTCTTGCAAATCGGCTCTTGGATTTTCAATGAATCCGGCTTGGGGGGAGGCGTTGTTCCGTTGGAAATCGCGTCCGCAACCTGTTTTTCCCAATTTGAGCGCGCCAACGCCAATTCTTCATTTTTTCTTGCCCATTCGCCATAGGCCGCCTGATATTCCGCCAGATACGCCCGTTCCATCTCATTGATGATCGACATGATCGGGTCGGCGCCCGGCGATTTTCTGGAACTGGGCGCGCCAACCGAGGCGATCCACAAGATCGACGGCTCGGTCCACCCGCTCCATGGGCTGACCCGGCGGACGCCGCCGATCAAAGCCGCCGCTGCAACCAATAGAGGGCCGGCGACATAGTCAACCGGGCACACCGCCCCTTCCGCCGCTTGATGAAGCCAATTGGCCCAAAACTCGCCGAATACATGGGCGGGAAAGTCGGGCGGCTTACGGCGATTTTCTCCGATCAAAGACATGTCGGGATTTCGCCACTCGGATCCATAATTTTCCATGGCGGCGTCACTTTGGTGCGGAAGTATTGGAGCGGATATTTCGCGCGATCCACGCCTCCACATCCTCCGGTCGATAACGGATCAAGCGGCCAATACGGACAAACGGCAACATATCCTCTCCCCCGGATATGCGATCTTTCTGCCAGCATGAGCGAGATCTTCCGGTGATTTTTTCCAAATCAATATCAGTAAGTAGCGGACGTATGCTTCCAGGCATTTTCATCATCTCTTCGTGAGTAGCTGATAGAATCATCTTCTCAGAAAGAGGGACTTCGACGCTCCTTCGATAAATTCAGGAAAATTTAATTTTAGCCGTATGGCTCGTCTTTGTATTTTTTTAGAAAAAGAAATTAATATGGAAATATCCTATAATAAAATAAATTTATACCGCAATACGCAGCGTCTTTTTCATGTCGTCAAGAAATTCTGAGACCGGCGAGACGCCGCTCACCCACAGATGGTCGCGGGCGCGAGTGCAGGCGACGTACAGCAGATGCCGTTCGGTATGATAGATCTCTTCAAGTTCGGCGTCGTCGGCCACTGTTTCGATGCGCCCCTGTAATGGGATTACATCGTCGTCGCAGGCGATGACGGCGACGACGCGAAACTCCAGCCCCTTGGCCGCATGCATGACGCCGACGGTGACAGCCGCGCCGCATTGGTCCAAGATTTCGTTTCCCAAAATACGGACGACGGCCCCCGCCGCCTTCGCCGCCGCCAGCGCGCGCGGCAATTCGGCGTCCGAGCGAACAAAAACAGCGATTTCCCCCGGCGGAGCGCCGTCGTCCAAATGCTCGGCGATCCATAGTCCGGCCGCATCGGCTTCGGCGGCGGGGCCGGAGAAAGCTGCGATTTTGGGCGGCGGGCCGTCGAACAGCGACACCGTGCCGACCCGGCTTTCGCCCTCGCCGTCGGCATCCGCCACAACCTCGGGAAGCAGCCGGTCGGCGCGGCTGCGAATCTGGTGCGAGGTGCGATAATTCACCTTCAGCGTATGGGCGCGGCCGCGGATGTCCACGCCCAGACTTTTCCATGAAAACGGCGGCTGAAAAATGCGCTGACCAAGGTCGCCGGCGAAAAACAACCCGTCCGACTGAGCGCCGCCCAGCGCGGCCAAGAAACGCAGGGCCGCAACGCCGATATCCTGCGCCTCGTCCACCACCACGAAATCAAAAGGCCGAAACCCGCCGTCAAGGATGCGACGGGCCAGCGCGTCGTAAACATCCGCCTGCGTCACCGCGCCCTGCGCCTGCATCCCCTGCCGCACCCGGTCGAAAATCCGCCACAAGGTTTCGCGCTGCCTGCCGCCGACACGGGTGCGCCGCCCAAGCCGGGCGATGTCGCGGTATTCTTCCCAGCCGCGCAGGCTCCAGGCGTCCACCACGTCGCGCCACTCGGCGGCGAGAAAGGCGGGGGAATACTGCGCAGACGTTTCAGCGGCGGCTTCTTGCAGCAGTGCCGACACCAACGCCGGCTCTGCCAAAACCGGCGGCCCGAAACAGTCGGCATAGAGGTCGCAAGCGACGTCATCCAAGGCCCGCACCGTGACCCGCGCCGTCGCAGCCGCATCGTCGCCGATCAACAACCAAAGCTTGCCTTGCAGCGCTTGGGCCAGTGTAGCCGAAAAGGTGGTCAGCAGAACCCGCGGATTTCCGTCGCGCTGCGCCAGCGCCGCCGCGCGATGCAGCGCCGCCACCGTCTTGCCGGTCCCGGCGGAGCCGGACACCCGCGCCGGACCGTTAAAAATCTTCGACACCAGACGGCGCTGGTCGGGGTGGAGAAAAACCAGCCATTTTTCCCACGGAAAGTCGAGCGCCCGCTGCAACTCCTCGACATTGTCGAGAATGCGGAAACGCCGCAGCGCATCCGGGTGGTCAAAGGGGTTGTTTCCGGCTTCCCATCCGGCCGGCTTGCGCAGAAAGCCGGTGGCGGCGTAGTCGAGCAAGGCTTCGACCGCTTCGGTCGGCAAATACCGGGCGAGATCGAAGAAATTCATCTCACTGGCGTTGCTGACGTCAAACAGCCATTCCGGCGGCACGCCGACCGCCAGCAGATCGTCTTCGCAAAGGTCAAGAAACAGCGGCGGGTGGAACGGCGCCTGTCCCTCCCCGGAACCGAACGCGCCATCCGGCGCATCCTCGGGCGTGGGTTGCGGGCGGATTTCCACTAACTGCGCGGCGCCGGTGACGGGGTGGGTTTCGACCCGCCGCCGCGCCGCCCAGGCAAGGGCGTCGTCGTGATGGTCGGCGCAGCACAGCAGCAGGCTGTCGGCGCTACGGTGGACGATCAGCGTCAAACCCGCGCTGGCGGGCAAGGCCCGGAAATGCGGGTCGGCGGCGCCGTCAACGGGAAGGAGCCGCCGCGCCGCCAGAGGATCGATTTGCAGGTCGAAGGCTGCGGCCTTGACCACTTCGCGCTCACGCGGGCTCAATCGCCGCAGACTGTCGGTGAAGGTGTCGGCGATGCGGAAGTTCACGGGCGCCTCACCCTTCCGTCCCGCTGGCGGCGCGAAGCGCCGCGTCGATCTTGCCGGAGCGGATCGGGTACGGCGACATCAATACTTGCAAGGCCTCGGCATCCGGATCGTCGCACTCCGGGTCAATATCGTATCGCGATATGAAATCCCATTCACGCCACTCTTGGGCAAAAGCGGCGCTTTCCCAATAGGATAAAAGGGAGTGGTAGAGGCCGGCCACCAACGCCGTCCGGTTGATCCGAATGTCCAGCGCAATTTTGCGCCCACAATTCATCTCCACCACCACGTACCGGACTTCATCCCCGCCGCCCGCGTCCGCTGGAAAGATGTGAAATTCGCAAAACCATCCTTCCATATTCATCATCAGGCGGGGATAGCCGCCATCAAGCACTTTTTCCAACCATTGGACGATGTCGATGACCGGATCGTAAACATTGCTGATCTCGAATTCGACCGATTGTTCTCCCGCCTTCACCGTCGTACGTATCCAGCCGGATTCCGGCGGCATGAACGTCGCGGCGACGCTGTCGACCGTGACCGGCGCGCCGGGCGGGGGAATCAGCGGTTCGTCGGGCGCGCGCCAGCAATCGCTCTGCTCATCGAAGCACCATCCCAACCCTTTGGCCATGGCGCCGTCATTAGATGAAACGTAGCCGACACGACGCCCGCCGCGGCCGACCTCGACGACTTCGGCGTCGTCAATGCCCTGGCTCCGCAACAGTGCGATGAAGGCGTCGCGGTCGCAGTTGGCCTCCTCAAGCCGCCAACCGTCCTGCCCTTTCAGACGAACGCAGAAACGCCAATAGGTCTCCCAGTCATCGTTTTTTTTCCGTGATGATTTTTTGCGGGGCTTCTTCATGTTCGTATCAAGTCATGATGATAAAATTTTCATCTCGATTTCTACATGCGCGCCCAGAGCGGCCTTGAGATCGGCGATGCAGGCCCACCCCTCGGCCACAATGGCGTCCCAGAGCGCCTCATCGACGCCAACCCCCGGGTCGCCTTCGTCAAACCACTTTTCCAGCCGGCGAATGCGCCAAGTCAGGTCTTGTGGTAGTGCGAGCGACCCGACGTCTATCGCTCCGCCCCGGCGGCTCCAGAGCGCCGGTTCGCAGATGTTGGGATCGAAGCGCAGCCCTTCCCCGCACACCTGATCGGTGAACCTGCGACGATGCGCTTCCCACTGAAAGAGATCGTCATTGATGGCGTCGGCAAACCGCCCGGTCAGCGGCGTGGCGACGGGGCGACCGGTCGCGTCATAAACCGACACCGGCAAACCGAACCGGGCGGCGAGCGCCACGTTTATCGCACAGGCCCATGTCGCGGTTGTGGCCTCTGGCGGAATGGGGTCGCTCAAATCATGGAACCACACGATACGAGCCGTCGACAACAGAAACGCCGGGTCGATGCCCGACGACGGACGGAACGAACGCACGTTGCCGGGAACGCCCGACCAGCGGGAGAGTCCGGGGCCGAGCGTCAGCGCCCCCAAGGTCGGTTCGGCTTTGCGGCGGGGCGATGCATTGGTTCCGGCTTCGAGCAACGCGAGGTGAAGCCGACGGTCGGAATGGTCGGCAATGAATTGGCGAATGGCGTCGGCGCATCGCGGACTACTGGCGAATACGGCGCACGAATGTTGGCGTTCTTTTTCGATCCGCATTAAATCCGGGTGCAAGTCGCAGGTCATCGCCTCTGCTCCCCGCATGCTTTCAACGCCGCGTCGATCTTGGCGGAGCGGATCGGGTAAGGCGAGGCCTGGGTCGGCCATTGATCTCTGGGAAGGCTGTCCAGAACGTCCTTGCCGGGACCGAACTCGCTCCAACCGACCCAGTGCGTCGCCAACAACTCGCTTTCCCATATCGCCATCAAGGGCAGGTAGAAGCTCTCCACCAGCGCTGTCCGACTGATCGCCACGTCAACCGCAACGCGGTGGGGATCGTCATCATCGTTTTCGCGCTCGTTAATGACTGCTAGACGGAGGCGGTCACCGTCAGGAAAGAGATAAAATCGAATAAACGCGCCCTCGTCGTCGATAAACAATTCCGGGCATTCGCCGTCGAGCACCCCTTCCAGCCAGGCGATCAAGTCAAAGAACGGCGGAAACACCTCGCTGGCCTCAAAGCGCGTCGTCATCCCGGCTACGCGCAAGGTCATCGGCCAATACCCGCCGTCGGGAAGGCCGTATTCCATGTCGATCCGGTCCACCCGCGGCGGCCGCCCGGTCAGAATCGGCTTTTCATACGCCATGCCCGGAAGCACCTTCAGGTAAGCAGAGGTCCGCAATCATGTTGAGAACCGCGTCGATTTTGGGCGAGTGGATCGGGTCGGGCGTCATGCGTTCCGGCGGGTTGTTGTGATCCAGGTCTTCAAGGTCGGGCGAGGTGAACCTCCAATGAAACCACGCTCGCGCAAAGGCGTCGCTCGCCCAATGCGCCATCAGCGGATTATAAATGCCCGCGACCAACGCCATCCGGTCGATCCGAATATCCATGAAAATTTCAGGTTCCAGCACCTCATCGGCAATGACGAGCCGGACGCCTTTCTCCGCCGGATAGGTGCGGAACGCGCAAACCCAGTATTCCAAATCCATGATTAAATGGGGAAACTCGCCATCGACCAGTTGTTCCAGCCAGTCGATCAGGCTGGGAATCGGGTCGCCGTCGTAGTCGCTCAAGGAAATTTCAAAAACCTGATCGCCGGCCCGAAAGGTCGTATCCATCCAGCCGACATCCGGAACGGCGAATACAGCCTCAATAGAATCTACCGGAACCGGAGCGCCTGCCGGCGGGGGAACGAACGCGTTAACGGCGATCATGGGGGCGACCGTCCCCCGCCAAGCTTTGAGGCCCGCGGGATGAATGTGCTTAACCGCGAAGCAGCTCGTCCCCGTGCCGCATTATCGAAACAGGACGCTTCGGCCAGAAAACGCATCCGGGCTCTGCTCGCCTCGAGATAATTATCATGACCGCTATTTTTTTCCGCATTGGCCCGCAGCAATTCGACCGAACGCCCAAAGAGTTCATGGAAGCTGACGCCGCCTTCCATCGCCGCCATGAATTCGATCAGCCGATGCATCTTATCCGAAGCTCGATACACCGCTGTCGTGGGGTCGTCATCGGCTCCAATGGCGCGCATCAGGTCGACAATCACATCGGTAAATTCGCTGGCGACGAAGGCCGGATTGGCGTTCATGCGAACAAAATCGTCGTGGCCGGTCGGCCCGTCAGCATCGGTCATTCTTGCCCCCTACACCCCGAACACCTTCATCACTTCGTCGCCCAGATGGTTGATGACCTTGACCGCGATGCGGCCCGAAGCCGGGCGGGGGAACGGACGCGACACGTCCCGATTGAGGCTGTCCCACGCCTCCCGGTCAATCTCGCTCTTCAATGTCGTCTTTAATGCCCTATACGGGTCGTTGGCGCCAAGAAAATACGCATGTCTGACAAAGAAGCTCTCTTCATTGTAGTCCGTATCGACGAACCACACGGCGATGGTGTCGGGACCGCCGGAAGAGATTTCTCCGGTGGCGGGGTGGAACACGTCCACCCCTTTGATTTGCACCTGCAACTGACCTTCGGACGGGCGCAGAATCTCAATGTCCGGTTCGCCGAACACCACGAACAGATTGCCGGTCCCGGTGGATTTCAGATCGGCCGCCATGTGCAGGTCGGGGTTCATCCGCGCCTTGAGGATGCGAATGCGGCCCAGCCGGTCCACCTCCGCCGAATGAGCGTCGAAGTTGAAAGCGCAGGCGATCAGCACGTCGAACCCGGCGTCGCCCGCCTCCCGCGCCGCCGCCATCAGGTCGGGGCGCGCGACAGTGCCGAACTCGGGGCCGATCAGAATGCCAGCGCGCCGCCGGGTCTCGCCTTCCAGATACACCCCCTCGGCGCAGATGAAATGACCGGGCCAGCCGGTCAGCGACGTAAAGGTGATGCGATCCTCCTTGTGCGCCTGCTGCACCCCCGCGGCGCGCAGGTTCTCCAGGATCATATGCGCGAAGTCTTCCGTGTCGGAAGCGGTGGCGGAAGGTTTGCGCTTGCCGTCGGCGGCGTCGAGCACGTCCACCAATTCGTCGTCGGCGTCAAACGCCAACACCCGGTGCGGCGACAGGCTTTCCACCGTGAACGGCCCGGCCACCCGCACCTTGGACGTGTCGACATAGGGCTTGTCGTAGAGATATTCCGTGTCGGCCTTGGCGGCGATGGAGGCGTCGATCTCCCGCTGACGGGCGATCCGCGCCTCCCACCAGCGGGACAGCAGGTCGCGGGCGGCTTGCGGCCAGTCGGCGTCGGGTTCGCGGGGCACTTCCCATTCTTGCCGGTTGACGCCCAGCGCGGCGTTGATCTCCGCCCGCAGCGGCTCCAGCACCGCCTGCCACTTATCCCAAATCACGTCGATTTCGGCGTTGTTGGCGATGGATTTCAAGGTGATGTGGGGCACCCGTTCATAGACGAAGCCCAGCCGGACGTTGCCGTAAACCGGATGGTCCTTGGGCGGGGTGCGGGTGATTTCCCCTTCCTTGATCTGGCCCTCGCGAGAATCCGCCAGCAGGTAGTAGGGATAGCGCGCCCCCATGATCCGCGCCCGCGCCAAAGCCAGCGCCACCCGCGAGGTGTCGATGGTGATCCAGCGCCGGCCCCATTGTTCGGCGACATGGGCTGTGGTTCCCGACCCGCAGGTGGGATCGAGCACCAAATCGCCGGGGTCGGTGGCCATCAAGATGCAGCGTTCGATTAACGGCACTGAAGATTGAACAACGTATAATTTATCTTCGCGCCGGCTGGAGAATTTAACATCAGTCCAGATGTTGTTTATTGGGGATACGGAATAATCACGAAAGAAGCGTACATAACGAAGCGCCGAGCCCCTTGGCTCAATGCGGTTTGCCTTGATAAGCCTTGAAAATCCAACCTCGCCTGTTTTCCAATAACCATTACCAGGGATGTAGACCTTTCCCTTAAAATTTACTGGAAAAGACCCTGGAGGACGACTTGATGTCGTATTATCCTTTGAAAATACGCGATAATTATCGCTAAATTTCAACCATTCAGCCGATGTTGATGCTCTTGGCAATGAATGCCGTTCCAAGTTTCCATCTTCATAAAAAGCGTATTCAGACATCATGCTTTCAGTTGGCTGTTTATCAGCAAGCGGCTGTCTGAATTTTGCCAATTCTATATTTTTGCAAAAATATAGAATGTAATCAGTACTACTTGAAAGCATATCCGTTGTTTGAGCACTTGTTTTTTCAACAGTA
>CALGOL010000232.1 GCA_937960755.1 uncultured Azospirillum sp. | reverse complement strand
GCATCCGCGCGCTTGGCTTCGCGCCCATGGGGGCGCGGGGCCTCAATGGCCCAACCAACCCGCCGAAAGTCATCCTTTCGGCAGATTGGCATAACGCCCCGCCGATCGTCAAACGCGCCCAGCATTCAGGAGGACGCCCCATGCCGACGGGCAACGCCACCCTTGTGATTAACGCCGGCTCGTCCAGCGTGAAGTTTTCCGTGTTCCGCGAAACGGCGGCGGGCGATCTCGCCGCCACCGTCAACGGGCAGATTTCCGGCATCGGCACCCAGCCGACGTTCGAAGCCAAAGACCCCGCCAAGAAGCTGGTGGGCGAAAAAGTCTGGACGCTGGGGGAGCCCAGCGACCGCGCCGCCCTGCTGCGCTGGCTGCTGGACTGGATCGAATCCGGCCTTGACGGCGCCAAGCTGGTGGCCGCCGGCCACCGCGTGGTGCATGGCGGCATGAACTACGCCCATCCGGTGCGGCTGACCGCGGCGGTGGTGGCGGAACTGGAGTCGCTGACGCCCTTGGCGCCGCTGCACCAGCCGCACAACCTCGCCGCCATCAAGGCGCTGGCCGAAGCCCATCCCGAACTGCCGCAGGTGGCGTGCTTCGACACGGCGTTCCACCGCGACCAGCCGTGGCAGGCCAAAACCTTCGCCATTCCTCGCGAATTGACCGAGGAAGGGGTGCGGCGCTACGGCTTCCACGGCCTGAGCTACGAATATATCGCCAGCCGCCTGCCGCAGATTGAACCCAAGCTGGCCGACGCCCGCGTCGTGGTGGCGCATTTGGGGTCGGGGGCCAGCATGTGCGCCGTTCACAACGGCCGCAGCGTCGATTCCACCTTGGGCTTCACCGCGCTGGACGGCTTGCCGATGGGCACGCGCTGCGGCGCCATTGACCCCGGCGTGTTGATTTATCTGATGCGGCAAAAAGGCATGTGCGCCGACGCGCTGGAAAAGCTGCTCTACAACAAGTCGGGCCTGCTGGGCGTGTCGGGCGTCTCCAACGACATGCGCGACCTGCTGGAAAGCGCCGAACCGGCGGCGGAAGAGGCGGTGGAGCTGTTCTGCTACCGCGTGGCGCGGGAAGCGGGCGCTTTGACCTCAGCGATGGGCGGGGTGGACGCTTTGGTGTTCACCGCCGGCATCGGCGAGCGCTCTTCGCCGGTGCGGGCGCGGGTCGGGGCCAAGCTCGCTTGGTTGGGCGTCGAGATCGACGAAGCCGCCAACGCCGCCAATCAGACGCTCATCAGCACGTCCAACAGCCGATTGCCGGTCTACGTCATCCCCACCGACGAAGAGCGCATGATCGCGCTGCACGCGCGCCGGGTGATGGCCGCGGCTTAACCCACGGCCGGTTGTCGGTAGGTTAAACTTGTGTGAAAGCGGCGCTTTGTCCGGGTCCGCCGGGCTTGGCGCCGCTATGCTGAACGCCGTGACAAGGGGGGTGGCGGCCCCTTGCGACACGGCGTTTCAGCAGGCGAGGGGCGAGGAATGACGACGCGGCAAGAAGCGACAAGCGTCGCCGCGCAAGGTGAGAGTTTGGACGCGCTTCCCGGCGCGATTTCGGCGACGCTGCGGCGCTATCTGGCGTCGTTGACCCCGGACTGCCGCCGCCAATTGTTGGACGCGCTGGAGGAAGCGGCCCTCAACGGGGCCTCGCTGTTGGACGACGGCTCGCAAGGGGCCGTCGCCGACGCGCTGGCGGAGATGGAGCGCGGCGAACGCGCGCTTGAGTATCCGGCGCTGTGGCGCGGCGTGTGTTTTCCCGCCGAACACGCGCTGACCGACGCTTGGGAAGGCGCTTCGCGTTGGGACGTGCCGCGCACCGCCATGGGGGCGCTTTACACCTTCACCCGCGTGCGCATGCCGGAATGGACGATTTTAAGCGAAGGCTTTCGCACCGCCGGTTCGGGCCGGGCGCGTTACCTCGTCATGTGCGCCGCGATGTCGATGGTGGGCTCGTTTCTGGAACAAGAAGCCGCCGATCGCGATTTGCAAGACGCCCTGCGCCGCCGCGCCGGGCTTAATCCCGCTGACGGACTCCGGGTGGTGCGGCTGTTCGCCAGTCTGGTGACGGTGGGACCGGGCTTTCTCGACAGCGTCGGCGAGGCGTTCAGCCTGCCGGTGGAGGAATTGACCTGCCTGCCCTTGCTGCCGGCGGAGATGCGCCGGCCGATTCCGTTTGACGCCGCCGCGGTTCGCCAAGTCGCCGGGCGCTATGTGCAACTGCCGGCGGCGGTGGAGAACCAGAACCAGTTGGTGGCGACGCAAACCGCCTTGCTGCTGCGCAACCCTTCGGAAATCCTTAATCTCATTCCCGCCCGGCTGCGCCAGAACGAGGATTTGCTGCTCGCCAGCGGCTTCGTCGGCATTGTCGAATATGTCGCGGCGCGGCTGGAGCGGCACGCGCGCGAACTGCGTTTTTACCTGCGCCAGTGGGACCGCTGCTCGCTGGACGATGTTGAATACCTCACTCACGCCAGCGCGGTTTGCGATCTGGCGGAACAATACGACCGGGAAAGCCGCGTGTTCGCCCGGCTGGTCAAGCTGGGGACGCGGTCGGTGTTGGGCGCGCGGGCGCGCGACGCCGAACGCGACGTCATTGACGCGCTGATCCACCAAGCCTTGCCGATTTGCTGGATCGGCGTGCAGGCGACGTCAATCTACGCCCTGACGCCGCTGGAGCGGCCGCGCCCGCCGGCCCCGCCGCATCGGCTGGAGAACGAGGCGCAGTTGTTCCGCTTCATCGCCGCGGCGACGCCGCTGATCGAACGGTCCAACAACCGGTTGGCGCTGGACAATCTGCGCTCCGCCGTCTCCAGCTTCGCCAGCGCGCTGATGGCCTCGCTGAAACAAAGCTGGTTTCTCGATTACCGCGCCGACCGCGCCGACGCCGTCGCCATGGCCGGGCATTTCTTGTGCATTTTGGGGGCGCTGGAGCGGCCCAACGACATCCGCGATTTGACGGCGCGGCTGGCGCGCCAACGCATCGCCCCCGCCGACGCCATGCCGTGCAAGGGGCGCTGCCGCAAGGCGTGCGGCGCGTGGCTGGCGAGTCGGGCGGGTTAGGCCTTCCTGCTAGGGGCGCAGGACAGCCGCCGCTATGCCGCGCAGGCCGTTGCGGGCGGCGACGTAGTAGAACACGGCGATGTCGCCGCCGGGCAGCGCGAGGGTCCAGGGATAGCCGACGTCGGGCGACGGCGCGTCGTCGCACAGCACGATTTCCGGTCCTTTGACGAAGCGTTCCTTGTCGGCGTCCCACAGCCGCGCCCGCACGCCGAACGGCGGATGGCGGCGGCCGTAGACCACCAGCAACCGGCCGTCCGGCAAGGGCAGGGCGTCGCAGGGGTGGCCGATGGCCGCGGTTGAGCGCCATGGCCGCCACGTCGCGCCGGAATCGCGCGAGCAGGCGACGGCGACGCGGCCCTTCAACCCGGTGGTGCGGCAGAAGGCGAACACTTTGCCGTTGGCGGCTTGAACCAGTCCGGGCTCGAGAAAGCCGGCGCCGCCGTCCGGGTCCTCCGCCACGACGCCGCGGCATTCCCAGCTTTCGCCGCCGTCGCAAGACGCATGCAGCAGCGCACGCCCACGGCCGTCGGCGGGACGCAGCGCGTAACTGGCTTGCAGCACGGTTCCATCCGCCAG
>CALGOL010000231.1 GCA_937960755.1 uncultured Azospirillum sp. | reverse complement strand
CTCAACCGCCGGAAAATTCCGTCTGATCTTTTTGGAAAAAGCCAGTTGGTGAACAGGCGTTAACGTTTTGTTGGTCGCTCGCCGCAGAAAGTGTAGACTTCTGTCGAAAATGTGGACACGAAGCCGCTCATGCCGCCCCCGATAGATTCCGGCGCCAACGAAAGCCGCAGCAAGCTGACCCAAAGTCAGCTTAATGCGGTGTTGTTGCGTCATCAGGCGTTTAAGAAAAGCCAAACCGGCGGCATGCGCGCCAATCTCAAGATGCGCGACCTGTCTCATCTTGATCTTGGCGGCGTCGATCTTTCCGACGCTGACTTGTCCGGCGCCAAACTATTCAGCGCGCGGCTGGCGGGCGCCAATCTGCAAGGCGCCAATCTTTACGCCGCCGATCTGCGGCTCGCCAACATGGAAAAAGCGGATTTAAGACGCGCCGATCTGCGCGGCGCGTGCCTGCGCGGCGCGGTGCTGAGCGAAGCCATACTGGTGGAGGTGGATTTGCGCGACGGCACGCTGTTGCACTACAGCGACGGCGGCATGCGTGAACACAGCTTCGACAGCGGCGTCATCACGTCGGAACTGACGGCGGCCAACATCCGCGGCGCCGATCTTTCCCGCGCCAAGGTGGCGAACGCATTCGTCATGCAGACCGACCTGACCGACGCGATTTTGCGCGGCACGAAGTTTATGCGCGCCAACCTCACAAACTCCAACCTAACCGGAGCCGATTTGACCGGCGCCGACCTGTCGGAGGCTAATCTTAGCGGCGCCCGGCTGACCGGCGCCGTCCTGACCGATTGCGCCATCAGCCGCGCCAACTTCGCCAACGCCAATCTCATCGGCGCCATCCTGGACGCCGGCCAACTGCGGGCGGACAATCTGCGCGGCGCCATGCTGGCGAAAGCGTTGGACAACCCGGATCAGCAGATGCGGACCATCCTGAAAGAGCATCTCGATTGGATCGACAGCGGCGGCAAATCGGGCAAGCGCGCCGACTTGTCCAACCTTGATCTGGCGGGACGGAAGTTGGCCGGCGTCAATCTTTCCGCCGCCATCATGCAATGCCTCGGCTTGCGCGGCGCCAGCCTGAAGGGCGCCGTGCTGGCCATCGCCGACTTGTCGCTGGCCGACATGCGCAAAGTGGACCTGACGGAGGCCGACTTGCGCGGCTGCAATCTGGAACGCGCCACCCTTTCCAACGCCAATCTCACCAAGGCTCAGCTTGGGCCGGTGCATATCCAAACCGGCAGCGGCCATGTCTGGCGGGTCAATCTGCAACGCGCCCGGTTGAATGGCGCGCTGCTGCGCGACACCGATTTGCGCAAGGCCAACATGGCGGGCGCCATTCTGGCGGGGGCCGACTTGCGCGGCGCGAATTTCGCTGAAGCCGACCTTTGCGGCGTTGATTTCAGCGGCGCCGATCTGGAAGGCGCCAAGTTTGACGGCGCGCTGACCCAAGAAACGGTCGGCTTGCCGCCCGGCGTCGTCCGTTAGTCGTGACAGCCCCCTTTACGCCTTGAATCGGCCGCGTTTTTCCCGTTAGCTTCCGGCGATAGCGTCAGACTCTTTATAAGGATGCGGGAGCGCATGAATAAGTCGAAAGCCGCCATCGCCGCGGCCGGCCTCTTGTCGCTGCTGATCGCCCAAGGCGCCGCGGCGCAAGACGGCGCAACCGACGCCGCCGGCGTCACAAAAACCACGGCGATCGCCGAATTCGGCCAACCGCTCTACCCGCCCGACATGGCCCATTGGCCATACGTCAATCCCAACGCCCCCAAAGGCGGATCGATCACCCTGGGCGCCATCGGCAGCTTCGATTCGCTTAACACGCTGATCGACCGCGGCGTCTGGCCGGTCGGCATCGGCTTGACCAGCGACGGACTCATGACGGGGTCGGCCGACGAACTGTTCGCCGCCTATGGATTGATCGCTGAAACGGTGGAGTATCCCGCCGATAAATCCTGGATCGTCTTTAACTTGCGTCCGCAAGCGAAGTGGAGCGACGGCCAGCCGATCACCGCCGAGGACTTCGTCTATTCTTTCGATTTCATCCGCAATCAAGGGCGATTGTTTCTGAGGTCGTTTTTCGACGATGTGGAAAAATGCGCGGCGCTGGAGCCTCGTCGGCTGAAATGCGACATGCGCACCAAAAACACCATGAAGCCGCTGATGGCGGTCGCTGGTCTTACCCCGATTCCAAAGCACTATTGGACCCAGCCGGGAAAAGATCTGTCGAAAACCTATCTTGAACCGGCCGTCGATTCTGGTCCCTATCGCATCAAATCGGTCGAGGCGGGCCGGTCGATCACCTATGAACGCATCAAAGATCATTGGTCTTATGACCTGCCGATACGCCGCGGCGTCTACAATTTTGACGAAATCCGCTATGAATATTACCGTGACGATACGGTGATGTTCGAAGCGTTCATGTCCGGCCGCAGTGATCTATGGGGCGAAAACCGCGCGTCGCGCTGGGCCACCGGCTATGACGTCGAGCCGGTGAAAAGCGGCCGGGTCATCCGCTGGGAAACCGAAAACAACAACCCGCACGGCGTCATGGGCTACGTGTTCAACACGCGCCGGCCGCAGTTCCAAGACATCCGCGTGCGAGAAGCGCTCAACCATCTGTATGATTTTGAAACCACTCAGCGGCAGTTGCTGTACGGCGCCTATAAACGGGTGAAAAGCTGGTTCCCCAATTCCGAGTACGGCGCAAAAGGCCCGCCGACGCCGGAAGAATTGGCGCAGTTGGCGCCTTATAAGGACAAGCTGCGGCCGGAAGTGCTGACCAAAGCGTTCGAGCCGCCGTCCACCGACGGTTCCGGCCAGAACCGCGCCGGCCAGCGCGAAGCCTTCCGCCTGTTCAAGGAGGCGGGGTGGGAATTGAAGGCCGGCAAGCTGGTCAACGCCGCCACCGGCGCGCCGTTCAAGTTTGAAATCCTGATGCGCGACCCGGCTTTCGTCCGCGTCACCGAACCATTCGTCCAGGTGCTGAAGCGGGCCGGCATTGAAGCCGAAATCCGCGTGGTGGACACCGCGCAATATCAGGTGCGCACCGACGAATATGATTTTGATATGGTGGTGCTGGGGCTGACCTTCTATCCGCCGCCGGGACCGGAATTGAAGTCCTATTACTCGTCGGCGGTGGCGGATGTGAAAAGCCAGGGCAACTTCGCCGCCATTCGCGATCCGGTGGTCGACGCGCTGTTGGATAAGATCGTCACTGGAACCGACCTGCCGACCATTCAGGCGCAGACCCGCGCCATGGACCGGGTGTTGTCGTGGGGCTGGTACGTCATCCCGCTATGGTACAACGACAGCGACCGGGTGGCTTACTGGGATCGTTTCGGCAAACCGGATAAGCGCGGCAAGTATTCTTATGGCTTCCCGGACACCTGGTGGATCGATACGGATAAAGACGCGGCGTTAAAGCGCCGGGGCGGGTGACGAAACATGCTCGCTTACATCCTCCGTCGCCTGTTGCTCATCATTCCCACCCTGATCGGCATCATGGTGGTGAATTTCCTGATCGTGCAAATCGCCCCCGGCGGGCCGATTGAGCAAATCATCGCCCGCGCCCAAGGCACGGCGGTGGAGGCGACGGCGCGGGTCGGCGGCACGGGGAGCGGCGACGCCACCG
>CALGOL010000230.1 GCA_937960755.1 uncultured Azospirillum sp. | reverse complement strand
ACGAGATTACAAGGTGACTGGAGTTCAGACGTGTGCTCTTCCGATCTCCATGCACAGATGACGGATTGCCGACGCGCTCCATCG
Source organism: uncultured Azospirillum sp. (assembly GCA_937960755.1). Lineage (GTDB taxonomy): Bacteria > Pseudomonadota > Alphaproteobacteria > Azospirillales > Azospirillaceae > Azospirillum. The sequence goes on along the minus strand of CALGOL010000230.1, from coordinate 2,328 downwards.
CCGCGAGCATGGCCGCGCGCGCCGCCGGCTTCAGCGGCGCGGCGGCGCAATAATCAAGATAGACCCGCTCGACCAAGGCGATTAGCGTCTTGTCGCCGTTATTCCGCGGCGACCGCGGCTTCGCCTTCATGACCGGCGCGCAGCGCGGTGAGCGTGCTGGTGCCGATGATGCGCCGCTGCACCACATCGGCCACCGTGACCGACGACAGATACATGTGGATCTGATTGCTCAGCTCTTCCCACAAGTCATGGGTCAGACAGCGCGAGCGGTTGGTGCGACAGCCTTGCGGGGTGCCGTTGGCGCAGCGGGTGGTGCGAATCGGCTCGTCCACCGCCAGGATAATGTCGGAAACCCGAGTCGCGTCGGCGGTGTGGGCCAGCAGATAGCCGCCGCCGGGGCCGCGCACGCTCTTCACCAACCCGCCTTTGCGCAGCTTGGCGAAAAGCTGTTCGAGATAGGATAAGGAGATTTCCTGGCGCTCGGCGATATCAGCCAAGGCCACCGGATTGCCCTTGCTGTGGGCCGCCAGATCCACCATGGCCATGACGGCGTATCTGCCCTTCGTGCTCAGCCGCATCTCTTCACCCTCCATTTGCAAGCCGCGCTATATATTCGCGGCCGTCTCAATTTGTTTGCGCGAGGCGGCTCGGCCGCCGGTCAATTACAGGGCGGCGGCTTGATCGCCGGCGCGTCGGCGAAATCGCCGGCTTGCGGCGGCACGCCGTTGACTTCAAGCGGGCGCGGCTCGTCGCGCCCCTCCAATTCCTCCACCCGGCGGCGTAGCGCCGCCATTTCCGTCATCATGCCGGCCAGCGCGCGCGCGGTGGGGTCGGGAATGTCGCCGCATGGCGTGCCATAGGGCAGGAAAGCATGTTCGTCGCGCTTTTCCCGCGGCGTCACCGCCTTGGCGGGAATGCCCACAACCGTGACGCCGTCCGCCACGTCGGCGACGACGACGGCGTTGGAGCCGACGCGGGCCTCCTTGCCGATGGTGATCGCCCCCAGCACCTTGGCCCCGGCGCCGACGATCACGCCATCCATCAATGTCGGGTGGCGCTTGCCCTGGTGCAAGGCGGTGCCGCCCAGCGTCACCCCATGATAAAGCATCACGTCGTCGCCGATTTCCGCGGTCTCGCCAATCACCACGCCCATGCCGTGGTCGATGAAAAACCGCCGGCCGATGGTGGCGCCGGGATGAATTTCGATGCCGGTCAGCAGACGCCCGGTTTGGGAAATAACGCGGGGAATCAACCGCCAGCCGCGCTCCCAGCACCAATGGGCGATGCGGTGTAAAAGTATGGCGTGCAGGCCCGGATAACACAGCGCCACCTCGACGCGCGAGCGGGCGGCCGGGTCGCGGGCCATAATGCCTTCGATCTCTTCGCGAAGATGCTTGAACACGCCGTCATCCACCGTGGTATATTCCTCGCTCCCCCGGGCGCCGGGGGCCGAGCGTTGCATTAAGTCCGTTAAGGCATATAGGATGACCAACCAAAACGGTCAAGTAATTGCTGTGATGGATTATCTGCATAACGAGCGGCGCCGCGCAGCCCGACGACCGCCGGGAGGCTTCCGCCTGCATGCCTGAAGTCATTATTAATGGATCGGCCGGCCGGCTGGAGGCGCGTTACACGCCTGGAACCCAGCCGCACGCCCCGATGGGTCTGATCCTCCATCCGCACCCGCAACACGGCGGGTCGATGAACAACAAGGTGGTCTACGCCTTGTTCCAGACCTTCACCAAGCGCGGTTGGTCGGCCTTGCGGCTGAACTTCCGCGGGGTTGGGCGCAGTCAAGGCGCTTACGACCGCGGCGAGGGCGAGTTGGCCGACGCCGCGGCGGCGCTGGATTGGTTGCAGACCAACAATCCCAACGGCGGTCCGTGCTGGGTGGCGGGCGTGTCGTTCGGGGCGTGGATCGGCATGCAGCTTTTGATGCGCCGGCCGGAGATCGAAGGCTTCATCACCGTCTCGCCGCCGGCCAATCAGTTCGACTTCTCGTTCCTTGCGCCGTGTCCGTCTTCGGGACTGATTATCCGCGGCGGGCGGGACGAGATGGTGCCGGCCTCCGCCGTCACCAAGCTGGTCGCCAAGCTGTCGCAGCAAAAAGACATCCGCATCGACCATCAGGTCGTTCCCGACGCCAGCCATTTCTTCGTCAAGCGCACTGACGATCTGGGGGCTTACGTCGACCGTTATCTGGAGACTGCGGCGGTCAAGGCGGCCCCGCCGCCGCCCCCGCCGCCGCCGAGCGAGGATGAAGTCGCCGCGGTCGCGGACTGAAGTTTGTCGAACGGCTGGCCTTGCGGCGATGCGGGGCGGCGAGCA
>CALGOL010000229.1 GCA_937960755.1 uncultured Azospirillum sp. | reverse complement strand
TCGGGCGACCGGCGGCCGGTGGCGGCGGCGATGGCGAAGCTGCTGGGGATCGCCGATTGGCGGGCCGAGCAGTCCCCCGCCGACAAGACCAAGGCGCTGGAGGCGCTGCGGGCTCAGGGCCGCAAGGTGATGATGGTGGGGGACGGGCTGAACGACGCGCCGGCTTTGGCGGCCGCGACGGTGTCCATGTCGCCGTCCACCGCGGTGGACGTCAGCCAGACCGCCGCCGACGTGGTGTTTCAGGGCGACCGGCTGGGGGTGATTGTCGAGACGCTGGAGGTGGCGCGCCGCGCCGAGCGTCTGGTGCGCCAGAACCTTGGGCTGTCCATCGTTTACAATGTGTTGGCGGCGCCTTTGGCGATGGCTGGGCAATTGACGCCGCTGCTGGCGGCGCTCGCCATGTCGTCGTCGTCGCTGATTGTGATATTGAACGCGCTGCGCTTGGCGCGGCGGGACCAGAAGCGGAGCGCGGACCAATGACCGAACTGTTGTTTTTGATGGCGGCGGCGCTGTTTTTGGGCCTGCTCGGACTGGCGGCGTTTTTGTGGGCGCTGAAGTCGGGACAGTTCGACGATCTGGAGGGCGCCGGCCACCGCATCCTGTTCGACGACGACGACCAACCCCGGCAAGGGTAGGGGGGCTCACCCCCCAAACGTTTCCGGGTGGCGTTTCCACTGCAAGGCGATGGCGTAAGCCTTGGCCGGGCGCAACGCCCCCACCGTCGCCCCCAGCACCACCACCCCCCAAACCAGCCCGTGCAGCCATAACGGCCAGTCCACCCGCATGGAAAACCACAAGATCGGCGGCACCAGCACAAAGCCCAGCACGAAGATCAAAAACACCGCCGGGCCGTCGCCGGCGTCGTTTTGCGCCAACGCCAGCCCGCAAACCGAACAGCGCGCCGTGACGGTCAGATAGCCGTCGAACAGCTTGCCGCGGCCGCAGCGCGGGCAAACGCACGCCCGCGCGACGGTGAGGGGGGAGGGCGCTCGGCCCATCGTCACGAGCCGAACCAGTAGATCGACACGAACAAGAACAGCCAAACCACATCGACGAAGTGCCAGTACCACGCCGCCGCCTCAAAGCCGAAATGGCTGTCGGCGGTGAAATGGCCCTTCACCGTCCGCCACCAGCACACCGCCAGGAAAATCGTGCCGATGATGACGTGCAGGCCATGGAAGCCCGTCGCCATAAAGAAGGTGGAAGGATAAATGCCGTCCTTAAAGCCGAAAGCGGCGTGGCTGTACTCGTAGATCTGCAAAAAGCTGAACAGCATGCCCAGCAGCACCGTCAGCCCCAAGGCTTTGGCGGCGTCGTCGTTCTTGCCTTCCAGCAGCGCGTGATGCGCCCAGGTCACGGTGCAGCCCGACAGCAGCAGCACCAGCGTCATGGTGAAGGGCAGGTGGAACGGATCGAAGGTCTGGATGTGCGGCGGCGGCCACAGCGCTTGCGGGTTCAGCTCATAGGCTTTGGGGAACAACCAAGCGTCGTAGAACGCCCAGAAAAACGCTGCGAAGAACATCACTTCGGAAGCGATGAACAGCGCCATGCCGTAACGCAGGCCGATCTTGACGATGGCGGAATGGGCCTTCTCCACCACCGCTTCATGAATGACGTCGCGCCACCATAAGGCCATGGTCGCCAGCACCGCCAGCAGCCCCAGCCACAAAAAAAGCTGGGTGTTGTAATGCATGTATTCGATGGCGCCGAAGGCCAGCAGGCCGCCGGACATCGCCCCCATCAACGGCCACGGGCTGGGCCGCACCAGATGATAGGGCTGGGCCAGCCCTGAATCCTGATATTCTTGCCCAGGCGCATGCGCCGGGGCGTGGTGGTTATCATGATGCGCGATGTCGGCCATGGCGTTGCGTCTCCCCCGCTTTAACAAGTCATATGGTTGGGCCGTTGAGGCCCCGCGCCCTCGTGGGCGCGAAGCCAAGCGCGCGGATGCGCGCGCCCGGCGCATGAGGGCGCCCTTGAACGGTTACGCTCAAGGGCGATTGGCGTTACTTCAATCGCGCCAAAACCGCGGCTTCGTCCTTGGCGCGAAAAAACGTGTAAGACAGCGTGACCGTGGTGACGTCGGCGGTCGCCGGGTCGGCGGCCATCGCCGGGTCGATGAAGAAGGAGACCGGCAGTTGCGCGGCTTCCCCCGGCTGCAACGGCTGCTCCTCAAAGCAAAAACACGCTGTCTTGTTGAAGTATTTGCCCATTTTGTCGGGCGTGACGTTGAAGGTCGCGGTTCCCACCGCCGCCGCGCCGCCGGTGTTTTGCGCCTGGTAGAACGCTAGGCCTGGCTCGCCCAGCCGCACGGTTTGCGTCAACTGCGCGGGCTGGAAGCGCCACGGCAGTTGCGAACCGAGATCGGCGTTGAAGCGCACGGTGATGGTCCGTTCCGACGCCGCTCCCGGCGCCGCTTCGGCGGTCTGGGTGGTTCCGCCGAAGCCGGTGACGCGGCAAAACAAGTCATAAAGCGGGACCGACGCATAGGCGAGGCCGACCATGCCGGCGGCGACGCCCAGCAGCCCGCCCGCCAATCGTCCGTTGCGCCGCGCCGGATCGGCGGTCATCGGCTCAGCCCCCGCTCAACCGGGCGAGCGTTATGGCGTAGAACAGCGCGATCAGTCCGATCAGCGCCGCCAGCGTGGCGAGGTTGCGGCCGCGCAGGCGCCGCGCCCGCTCCGCCCCGTCGATAAGGTTTGGTTCATTCATCGCAAAATCCTCCGTCTCACAAGCCGGCGGGGCCGAAGGCCAGCCGCTCGGCCGCCATCACCGCGAACAGCAAGAACAGGTAAAGGATGGAAAAGCCGAACATCCGCTTGGCCGGGCCGTAAACCCCGTCCGGCGTGCGCCACACCGCGACGGCGCAAGCGATGAAAACCACACTGAGGCCCACCGCCGCCGCCAGATAAATCGGCCCAGCGGCGCCGAACCACCACGGCGCGGCGGAGGCCGGCAGCAGCGCCAGCGTGTAGCCCAGCATCTGCGCCTTGGTGGCGCGCTCGCCCGCCGTCACCGGCAGCATCGGCACGCCGGCCCGCGCATAGTCCTGCCGGCGGAACAGCGCCAGCGCCCAGAAATGCGGCGGCGTCCACAGGAAAATCAGCGCGAAGAGCGCGATGGAGGCGGGCTCAATGCCGCCGGTCACCGCCGCCCAGCCGATCATCGGCGGAAACGCCCCGGCCGCGCCGCCGATGACGATGTTGTGCGGCGTGCGGCGCTTCAGCCAAATGGTGTAGACGAAGACGTAAAAGCCGATGGTGAAGGCGAGCAGGAAGGCCGCCGCCCAATTCACCGCCAGCCCCATCACCATCACGCTGGCGGCGGCGAGGAAGACGCCGAAGCTCAAGGCTTCATCGGCCGTCACCCGGCCCGACGGGATCGGGCGGCGCCGGGTGCGCTCCATCACCGCGTCGATGTCGCGGTCGAACCACATGTTGATGGCGCCCGACGCGCCGGCCCCGACGGCGACGCACAGCACCGCAGTCAGCGCCAGCGTGGGGTGCAGCGACCCCGGCGCCAGCAGCAAGCCCACCCAGCCGGTGAACACCACCAGCGACATCACCCGCGGCTTCAGCAGCTCAATGTAATCGCGGGCGCTGGGGGTTTGGGCGAAGGCCGCGTCGTTTATCCCTCTCCCCCCTGGGGAGAGGGCGGCGGCATGGCCGCCGGGTGAGGGGGCGTACGGCCGGGAGGCCGGAAAAAATCCAAACTTGGCGAGGTTTTCCCCCTCACCCTGCCCTCTCCCCAGGGGGGAGAGGGTTGCTTTGTCATGCGACAGATCGGTCATGGCGGCGGCCCTCCGGTCACTTCACTTGCGGCAGGGTCTCGAAGGCATGGAACGGCGGCGGCGAACTCACCGTCCATTCCAAGGTGCCGCCGTGCGGTCCCCAATAGGCGGCGTCCACCTTGCGGCCGTGGCGCAGCGTCCAATAGGCGATGCCGACGAACAGCAGGGCGGAGGCGAAGGAGAGGTACGCGCCAAGCGACGACACCAGATTCCAGCCGGCGTACATGTCGGGGTAGTCGGGGATGCGCCGCGGCATGCCGGCGAGGCCGAGAAAATGCTGCGGGAAGAACAGCAGGTTGACGCCGATGAAGGTCGACCAGAAATGCACCTTGCCCCAGAATTCCGGGTACTGCCGGCCCGACATCTTGCCGATCCAATAGTACCAGCCGGCGAAGATCGAGAACACCGCGCCTAGCGACAGCACATAGTGGAAATGGGCGACGACGTAATAGGTGTCGTGCAGCACCGTATCCATGCCGGCGTTGGCCAAGACGACGCCGGTGACGCCGCCGACGGTGAACAGGAAGATGAAGCCCACCGCCCATAGCATCGGCGTTTTGAACTCGATGGAGCCGCCCCACATGGTGGCGATCCACGAGAAGATCTTGATGCCGGTGGGCACGGCGATAATCATCGTCGCCGCGGTGAAGTAAGCCTTGGTGTCGACGTCGAGGCCGACCGTGTACATATGGTGCGCCCACACCACAAAGCCGACGACGCCGATGGACACCATGGCGTAGGCCATGCCGAGATAGCCGAACACCGGCTTCTTGGAAAAGGTGGCGACGATGTGGGAAACGATGCCGAAGGCCGGCAGGATCATGATGTAGACTTCGGGGTGGCCGAAGAACCAGAACAGATGCTGGAACAGGATCGGGTCGCCGCCGCCCTCAGGGTTGAAGAAAGCGGTGCCGAAATTGCGGTCGGTCAGCAGCATGGTGATGGCCCCGCCCAGCACCGGCACCGCCAGCAGCAGCAGGAACGCCGTCACCAGCATCGACCAGACGAACAGCGGCATCTTGTGCAGGGTCATGCCGGGGGCGCGCATGTTCAAGATGGTGGTGATGAAATTGACCGCGCCCAGGATCGACGAGGCGCCGGCGAGGTGCAGGGCGAAGATCGCCATGTCCACCGACGGCCCGCTATGGCCCAAGGCCGACGACAAGGGCGGATAGATCGTCCAGCCGGTGCCGGCGCCGGTCCCGACGAAGGCCGAGCCCAGCAGCAGCGCGAAGGCGGGAACCAGCAGCCAGAAGCTGATGTTGTTCATCCGCGGGAACGCCATGTCGGGCGCGCCGATCATCAACGGCACGAACCAATTGCCGAAGCCGCCGATCAAGGCCGGCATCACCACGAAAAACACCATGATGAGGCCGTGCGCGGTGATGAAGACGTTCCACATCTGGCCGTCAGCGACGATTTGCAGCCCCGGCGACTGCAACTCCATGCGCATCAGCACCGAGAAAAAGCCGCCGATCAGCCCGGCCGCCACTGAAAAAATCAGGTAAAGCGTGCCGATGTCCTTATGATTGGTGGAGCAGAACCAACGGGCGAAGAAGCCCGGCATATGGTGGTCGTGCGCATGGTCATGGCCATGGGCGTCTTTTGCGCCGCCATGGCTTCCCGCGTCGGCGACGGCGGTGTAGTGCTGCTGCATGTCGGTTTCCCCCTTCCCGTCGTTTTCCGGCTCAGCGCGCCGGCAAGGCGGCGACGTCGCGGCCGCTTTGCGCGTCGAACGCGGTCTTGGCCTTGGCGGCCCATTCGGCGAATTTTTCTTTCGACACCGCTTCAACGGTGATCGGCATATAGCCGTGGTTGGTGCCGCAGATTTCCGAACACTGGCCGTAGTAGACGCCTTCGCGTTCGATGCGGACCCAGGTCTCATTAATGCGGCCCGGCACGCCGTCTTTCTTGACGCCGAAGGCCGGCACCGCCCAGGAATGGATGACGTCGCCCGCCGTCACCAGCACCCGCACGGTGGTGTTCACCGGCAGGACGACGCGATTGTCGGTCTCCAGCAGGCGCTTTTGGCCGGGTTTCAGTTCATTGTCGGGGATCATGTAGGCGGAAAAGCCGAAC
>CALGOL010000228.1 GCA_937960755.1 uncultured Azospirillum sp. | reverse complement strand
CGGGCCGGCGCGCGCCACGGTCGGTCGGCCATTTCGTCGCGGTTGGCGGCGATCAGCACCGGCCAGGGCGCGCCGGGGCGCCGTAGAATTACCACGCTGCACATGACGTCTTGCCTTTCCTTGCGTCTCCGGCTATCCCGCCTTAGTTGGCGCGCCGCACCCTTGGCGGCGGCGTCGGCGAAGCGAATATATAAGTCGCATTGGGAAGCGCAGACAGCCTTAAGGAGTCCGGGGGCCCATGACCACCTTCGACGAGCGCGAACGCGCTTTCGAAAACAAGTTCCAGCATGACGAGGAACTGCTGTTTCGTATCCGCGCCAAGCGCGACAAGCTGGTCGGATTGTGGGCCGCGGGCCTGTTGGGCCTCGTGGAAGGCGACGCCGACGCTTACGCCCGCCAGATCATCGATCAGGACATGGAGACGAAGGGGCCGCACGACATCCGCGACCGCATCGTCGCCGACCTAAAGGCCGCCCAGGTGGACATCTCCGAACACCGTGTCGAAAAGGAGATGGAGCGTCTGTTGGACGTCGCCCGCGAGCGGGTGATGAACGGCTAAAACGCATCGTCGGTTCACGACGACAAAAAAAGCGCCCTGGAAACGGCGGCGCTTTTTTTGTCGGCTATCGTTCAAACGCCGACGATCATTCAGCCGTCGACGGCGACGACGTGCGGCAGATAGCGCAGGTCGCCGTTATGGTCCATGCCGTAGCCCGCCGCCGTGACGTCGTCGATCTCAAAGCCGACAAAGTCCAACGGGGCCGGCACGGTGCGCCGCGACGGCTTGTTCAGCAGGACGCAGACCTTGACCGTGGACGCGCCGGCGCGGAACAGTCGGGCGCGCGCGCCGTCAAGCGAAGCGCCGGTGTCGGCGACGTCGTCCACCAGCAAAATGTTCGCCCGCTTGATCCCGCCGGGGATGTCGCCGATCAGCGTCGCCTCGCCGCTGCGGGCTTGCGACACGGCGTAGTTCGACGCCGTCATCACGTCGATGCGCGGCCGGGCGCCTTCACGCCACAGCGCCCGCATCAAATCGGCCCCGAACACCATGGCGCCCTTCATCATCACCATCATCAGGAAGTCGGGCGGCATTTCCGCGGCGATGGAGCGCGATAGAGCTTCCAAACGGTCGGCGATTTGCTGGGCTTGGATCAGCGTGCGCATTGAAGGCGGTTCTTTCTGACGGAGGCTGGCGGGCTTAGGCGGCGGCTCTGGCGGCGGCGCGGCGTCGCGCCCAGGCGTCGGCGGTGTAAATCGCCAAAGCCAGCCAAACGCAAGCAAAAGCCGCGGCGTCGGCGGCGGTGAAGGCTTCGCCGAACGCCAGCACGCCCAAAATAAGCTGGCCGGTGGGGCCGATGTATTGCAGCAGCCCCAAGGTGGAAAGGGTCAGGCGTCGCCCGGCGTACATGAACAGCGCCAAGGGCGCGGCGGTCATCGGCCCGGCCAGGATCAACAGCCAGCCGGTGACGCCGTCGCCGGCCGCGCCGAGGAACTGCCCGGCGTCGCCCAGCCAAAGCAGATAGCCCAGCGCCAGCGGAATCAGCAGCGCGGTCTCCACCAACAGGCCGGTCAGCGGATCGACGCCTTCCTTCTTGCGCACCAGGGCGTAAAAGCCGAAAGACAGCGCTAGGCAAATCGGCAGCCAGGGAAAGACGCCGGCCTCCACCACCTGCGCGCCGACGCCGAGACCGGCCACCGCCACCGCCACCGCTTGGCCGCGGGTGAGCTTTTCATGCAGGAAGATTACGCCAAGCGCCACATTGACCAGCGGATTGATGAAATAGCCCAGGCTGGCCTCCACCAGCCGGCTTTGGGAGATCGCCCAGACGAAAATCGACCAGTTGGCGGTGACCAGCGTGGTGGTGAGCAGGAAAACCCACAATTTACGCGGGCTGTCGATGACGGCGCGGACGTCGGCGCGCGAGCGCACCAAACCCACCAGCAGCGCCATGACGACGACGGTCCAGATCACCCGATGGGCCATGATTTCGGCGGGGCCGGCGGCGCCGACGGCTTTGAAATACACCGGGGCGATCAATCCCCACATCAGGTACGCGCTGACGGCGGCGGCGTAGCCGCGGGCGGATTCGGAGGCGGGGAGCAGGCTGACGTTCATCCGTGACGGTTAGCACGCCTGCCTATGGAATGAGCAGCCGGGCGGCGGTCATACCACGCCCGCGACCGGCGCATGGGGGACTCGGCGCGGCGAAGAGCCCCCCACCTTGCGCCAGCCGGCTTTCGCCGGCCGCTTTCGGCGGGTTCGGGTCAAACCTGAACCGGCGCCTTCCTCCCCCAGAACGGGGGAGGAATTCCTATCAAAGACGTTCGCCCGATTGCCCTGGCCAGTTGGAAAGCCCGCGGCGCTATAGGATGATCGCCCCCCGATCTCCGAAGCCTCTGGGGGTGATTTCAATGGCTGCTGCTTTCTCGGTTACGTGACGGCGACAACGAAAAGAATCGATGTTCGTCTGTAGCCATGCCCCCCTACGACGTTCCAGCCATCCGGAAGCGAAAGCGTTACCCGCGCTGAACCCGGCATTAGCACATTGGATCCATCGCGCCCCGTCTGCCGTCGGTTCAAGTGCAGCATGAATGGATAGCTCGTCGTGCCCGGCATCACGGACTGATCCGAGCGCGGGCGTACCATCAGGGAAATCGAAGGAGAACACAAAGGCATCGCGCTGTTGGTTGTCATGTCCCGGCCATCGGTTATCGCCGGGTCGAAGTCCAAAGAGCTTTTGTTGCAGGCCCGCATTAATGGCGGCCACCATTAGGTTCCGCCATGCCTTTTCGCGCCGGGTAGTGTAGGTGATCTCGAAGCCTGAGAACGGTGTCGTGTTGATTAGACCGACACCATCATCATTCAGGCAAAAAAACGGGCCGAAGATCAAATCATTCTGACTCGGCTGATAACCGAACTCCTGAATCCGGGCAAGAAAGCGTTCTTCATCGAGGAGTGCAAATTCAGGGTCGGCAGGGTCGGACTGCTTAAGACGGTTGAGCAAGGATGCATGCGTTCGGCATCCCAAGGCGCTGGCCAGCGCCTCAGTTAAATGGGACGACTTCACATTCGGAAAGCTCTCGACCAAAGTCCGCTTAACAGAACCAAGATTTTGATGCGTAAGTACAAGTGCGGTCATCTTACCATCCTTTTGCATGGTCGATGTCCGCCGATTACACACCGACCGATGGAAGGACGGTCGCAGAAATGACTGTTGCGAGTACCCGCTTTAACCCGGCGGAAGGTTAGGATGGCAAGCCAGGAGAGAATATAACGGCTGTCAGCGCCACCTGCAAGGTTGGTGCATCGCGCCTTTGCGGAGGATTTTAGCGGATCCGGCTTCGGCCAACTGCATTTTCACGTTTTGGTCTGATGTTGATATCAACTCACAACGTTAGGTCATGCCTGCGCTATGGCGGCAGCTTATGGAAATTAAAAAATGTTCTAAATCAGATGGATGGTTTTTTGCAGATGCCTTCAATTCTCGATGTTACAAATGTAATTAGACACAAACCCACATTTGATGTACAGTAGCCCAGTCAGCATAAGGAGGGCATCCAATGAGCCGATTGACCATCGACATTACCGAGCAGCAGCACCAGAGCCTGAAAGCCCTTGCCGCGCTGCAAGGAAAAACCATCAAGGAATATGCGATTGAAAAGCTGTTCCCGATGGATGCAGGCGAAGAGCGCGCGCTTGCGGAATTGAAAGCCGTGCTTCAGAAGCGCATCGCGGAAGCCGATCAGGGCCACGTCGATACGCGCAGCCTGACGGAAATCGGCGAAGCAATGCTGAACCCAGGCATGTCCCGTGAATAAACATTATGTACTGGCGAAAGGTGCGGTTGCGGACCTGAAGGAAATTATTCGCCATACCAACGACCATTGGGGCGTGACGCAGTGCCGGATTTATATCGACCAGCTTGAAAAAGCCGCCGCCACCGTTGCCAAGGGTGAAGGATTATTCAAGGATCTGAGTTTTATTCACCCAAAGCTTCGCATGGCGCGGTGTGAGCGGCATTATATTTTTTGTCTACCGCGCAAACATGCGCTTCCGGTCATTTTGGCGATTTTTCATGAGCGCATGGACATGATGGCTCGGCTGAAAAGCCGTTTGGGTTGATGGCGCCCGTAACCCGCTTTTTTGAATAATACCAGCCTCCCTAAATATTGACCCTTGACCGTCATTCCCGCCCCCGCCTTCGCGGGGATAAACTCCGGCGGGAATCCACCTTTTCAGCAACGTTTCTCATGAGGTGGACCCCCGCCTTCGC
>CALGOL010000227.1 GCA_937960755.1 uncultured Azospirillum sp. | reverse complement strand
GGGAATCGCCGCCGTCACCACCGCGCCGAACAGCAGCGCCGACCACGCGACGTAAAGCCAGAACAGGAAGATCGGCACGGTGGCGAGCGCGCCGTAAATCGTCTGATAAGCGGGAAAGGTCCGCATGTACCACGCGAAAGCGGCCTTGGAGATTTCCAGCAACACCGACCCCGCCACCCCGCCGGCCAGCGCGTCGCGCCATTCCACCGGGCGATTAGGGATGATGAGGTAGATCAGCGCGCAGCCGGCGGTTTGCAGCAAAAAAGCCAACGCGCCGGTCAGCCCCGACGACGGCCGGGCGATGTCGCTGAATTGCCCGGCTTGCAGAATGGCCCACAGCGAGCTGGACAAGGACAAGCTGGCGCCGGCGAACAGCGGCGCCAGCGACACGATGGCCCAGAACGACAGGATGCGGGTCACCAGCGAGCGCGGCTCATGCACCCGCCAGATGGCCGAAAACGCCCCTTCAATGGTCCAGATCAGCAGAACCGACGTCACCGCCAAACCAATGACGCCGAAAATCGGCATGCGGCCGGCGTTGGCCATGAAGGCGGTGACGTGCTCCAGCAGCGTGTCGCCGATTTCCGGCGCCAGATTGCGGAAAATCAGCGCCTGAATCTCGCTCTGCAACGCGCCGAACGCAGGAAAGGCGCTGAAAATCGCAAAGCCGATGGTCATCAGCGGCACCACCGCCAGCAGCGTGGTGTAGGTCAGCGACGCCGCGGTCTGAAAACAATTGTCGTCATAGAACCGCCGTCCGGCGAAAAACAGCATGCCGGGGGTCTGTTTCGCCCAGCGCAATACGCGGGCGGCGCGAGACGCCCGCTCCGCGGCAGGCTCCGGGGCGCGCCCCGGCGATGGCGGATTTGCATCGCTGCTCATCTGTTTCGGCTCCCGCTTAATTGACCCATGCTGGCGAATGTGTAGGATGCGCCGACAAACTCCTATCCTCCCGCGGGGTATTCGCCCCGACCGGAACGACTTACAGCTTGAGGCTTGATCGAATGTCCGACGCCACGCCCTCCACCATTCCGCAACCGGCGGCGCTGATGCAAGGCAAACGCGGCGTCATCATGGGTCTCGCCAATGATCGGTCGCTGGCCTGGGGCATCGCCACCGCTTTAGCCAAGCACGGCGCCGAACTCGCTTTCACCTATCAGGGCGAAGCGCTGGCCAAGCGGGTGAAGCCGCTGGCGGAGCAATTGGGCTCCTCCCTGGTGGTTCCCTGCGACGTGTCGGACGAAGCCAGCATCGACGCCGCCTTCGCCGCGGTGGGCGAAGCCTGGGGAAGCATCGACTTCGTCGTTCACGCCATAGCCTATTCCGACAAGAACGAGCTGAACGGCCGCTATGTCGACACGACGCGGGAAAACTTCCGCGTCAGCCTCGACGTGTCGTGCTATTCCTTCACCGCGGTCTGTCGTCGCGCCGAACCGTTGATGACCAACGGCGGCAGCCTGCTCACCCTGTCCTATTTGGGGGCCGAGCGCGTCATCCCGCATTATAACGTCATGGGTGTGGCGAAAGCGGCGCTGGAGGCGTCGGTGCGCTATCTGGCGGTGGATTTGGGCGGCAAGAACATCCGCGTCAATTCAATTTCCGCCGGTCCGATCAAGACGCTGGCCGCCAGCGGCATCGGCGACTTCCGCCAGATCCTGCGCTGGAACGAGCTGAACGCGCCGTTGAAGCGCAACGTCACCATCGGCGACGTCGGCGGGGCCGGGCTGTTCTTGCTGTCGGACCTTGGCGCCGGCGTCACCGGCGAAAACATGCACGTCGATTCGGGCTATCACGTCGTCGGCATGCTGGCGGTGGACGAGGCGCCGAAGACGGCCCAACTGCTCGCCTCGATCAATCCCGGCAAGGAAGGTTAAGACCTTGACCGCCGGCAACAGCTTCGGAACCGCCTTCCGCTTCACCACCTGGGGCGAAAGCCACGGCCCGGCCATCGGCGTGGTGGTGGACGGCTGCCCGTCGCTGCTCGCCCTCAATGAGGCCGACATTCAACCCTGGCTGGACAAGCGCCGGCCGGGAACGTCGCGCTTCACCACCCAGCGCCAAGAGCCGGATCAGGTCCGCATCCTGTCGGGGGTGTTTGACGGCAAGACCACCGGCACGCCGATAGCGCTGCAAATCGAAAACACCGACCAGCGCTCCAAGGATTACGGCGAAATCGCCGAACAGTTCCGCCCCGGCCACGCCGACTACGTCTATTGGAAGAAATACGGCCTGCGCGATCACCGCGGCGGCGGCCGGTCGTC
>CALGOL010000226.1 GCA_937960755.1 uncultured Azospirillum sp. | reverse complement strand
GGGGTTGGGGTGGGGGCCGGGCCGCCGCCGCCCGCCGTCAGCAGCTCCTCGCCGTCGTCGGGGTCGGCGAGGCCCAGCTTGTCGCGGACTTCCGCCATCGAAACCTTGAGGCCGAGCGGGACCAGGACTTGCACCCATTTCACCAGCTTGTCGGTGTCGGCCTCGTCGGGCCGGCCGATGATTATTTTCGGGTAAGCGTTTTGCGGGCCAAGATTGAAGCTGACCAGCGCCGGCACAAGCTGGCGGTTGAGCGTGCGGGCGAGCTGGCGGGCGTCGGCCCGTTCGATGTCTTCCTGCACCAATCGGTGTTCCTGCGCCACGGCGTGGCCGCCCGACACCGCGTCGGTGGTGGTGGTTTGGCCCAGCACCGCCTTGCTGACCTGGCGGTCCCAGAACTCGCACAAGGCCTCATAGACGTTCGCCGAGGTTTGCGACCCTTCCGCCTTGACGAATTCGACGTCCATGGATTTGGGGATGATCGCCGCGGCGTCGCTCCCGATATCGCGCACCGCCCGCAGCAACACCGCCCTGTCGGCGGCGCTGGCCTCCGGCCCGTAACGCCCCAACCTTAGCGGATGGCCGTACGTTTCGGCGAAGATCACCCAATCTTTGACGCCGTAACTTTTGAACAGGAAGGCCCAGGCGGCGGCCCGCGCCAGCCCGCCGCGAATGGCCAAGCCGGATTTCGTCCGCGGGGTGTGGACAAGCCATTTATAGGGCGCTAGATCGGCCCCGTCCGCCGACCCGTCGCGCAAGCGCAAGGTTCGACCGTCAACCCGGTCGAACTGGAACCAAGACGGTTGACGATAGACCGCTTCCGCCGGCAGCCATTCGCCGCCGCTCAACTCCCACATCATTTCGACCGCGCCGAAGCCCTTGCCCAGCCCGTCGCAAAGATCAAAACCCATATCCTCAAAATCGAAGGATGCCAGCCACGCCCGCACCAGATCGGCGGCCTTGATGGATGCGGCGTCGGTCCCGGCGGCCTCCACCGTGACGGGCAATTGCGACACCGACAGTTTGCGGGTGCGCAAGACCCCGCCATAGTGCAGGTCGCGCTCCTCCATGTCTTCGGCCAGCTCCAAATAGGCCGTGGCGTCGCCATGCTCGCTATCCCGCAGCAGCGCCGCCAGCCGAGCCGGCGTCAGACCGGCGGCGGGGTGGTCGGATAGGATGGAGCGCACCCCGGTCAGCGTCGGCCCGCCCTGTTCCTCCTCCAGCGTCGCGCGGTCAAAGGGCCGGCCGTCTGGCCCCAGGATCGTCGATTTCATCGTCGGCATTTACCAGCCCCCCTTGCGGCCATGCCCAACCCAGGCTGCGCATTTGTCATGCCAGTCATCGTTATAGGCGACGTCCATGCGCAATCTGTTCAGATCCGGCGCGCCGGGATCGGCGGCCCACGCCGGCTCATAGCCGTAGTCCGCCGCTTCCGCTTGGCTCCCCGCCCAGAACAGCGCCGCGGCAATCGCCGCGTCGCCGTGGCGCGGCTTGCCGTCGGACCCTTTGGTTCTGGCGTTGCGCGGCACCTTGGCGACGCCGGCTTCCATTTTCACCATGCCGAAATCGCCGACGATGTCGGCGTCTTTCGGGATGACGAAGCTGCGCCCTTCGATCCCCGCCTTCAGCTTCGGCATGTTCAGCCGATACCAGTCCGCCGACAGTTTTAATTCTTCGACCCGCTCGCCGTATCTGGTGCGGGCGGTTTGCGCCAGCGCCGCGCCGTTGCCGCCGGCGTCCAGCACCGCCTTTTTCCAGCGCGGCAGGCGATCAAGAATGTAGTTGAGAATTTGCCGCTGCTGGTCGAACGGGCATTGCCGCAATTCCAAAACAAACAGGCTGCGCCGCGACAGGTCGCGGGCGATTTGCCCCGGCCAGATCACCGACAGATCGGCCTCCATGGCGTAGTCCATGCCCAGCGCCGATTCCAGATTGGGGTCGGCGGCGGCCAGCAGCGGGGCCAAATGCGCCTCGCACCACGCCGCCACGTCGCGGGCGCGCGCATCGTCCGGCCATGTCAGATAATCGTCCGGCGCTTTCCAGCGCAGCACCGGGACATCCGGGCTGGCGCAGGCCTCCACCGCTGCGCGCGGCAGCCACACCCCGCCGCCATTGCGCGGGATGCAGTAAAGTTCTTCTTGCCCCGCGTCGCCGTAGGCGTCGAGGATGCCTTGCAGCCACGCCTGCTGGCCTTCGGCCGTCCATTCTTCACCCTTGACCAGACAGATACGGTTGTAGAGCCCGTCATTGAGGGCGTCTTCAATGGTGACGCGCAGCACCGCCCCGCCGCGCTTGCCGGCGCGGATGTCGTTAATCAACTGGTT
The DNA here is from genome assembly GCA_937960755.1 of uncultured Azospirillum sp. GTDB lineage: Bacteria > Pseudomonadota > Alphaproteobacteria > Azospirillales > Azospirillaceae > Azospirillum. Next base: position 844 of record CALGOL010000226.1, on the reverse strand, counting down.
ATATGGATTGGAATCGCCGTTGTGGGTGGAGATCACCAGCACCTTGCCGCCCCACATCAGCAGCGCCAGCGCCGCTTTCAAAACCTCTTCCAGATCGTCGTGGAAGGCGGCCTCGTCGATGATGACGAGCCCTTGCCGGCCGCGCAAACTGCGGGGCCGGCTGGTCAGCGCCAGGATTTCAAAGCCGGATGAAAAGCTGATGCGATAGGCTTTGATCGCCTTGTCGGCGTCGTCGAACAACTCGACTTCGCCGACCGCGTCCACCGCTTGGCCGAACAGCCGCGCCCACTGGGCGCAGGTGTCGATGAATTCTCGGGCCATGTCGAGGGAGGGGCCAAGATAGAGCGCGTCCATGCCGCCGGCCGCTTTCTGCGCTCCGGCGGTCAGCACCGCCAGGGCGGCGGCGGCCCAGGTGTAGCCGATGCGCCGCGATTTTTCCGCCACCAGCAGCGAAGTGCGGGCGGCCTCGTTCAGCAGGCGCTGTTGATATCCCAACAGCAGATCGACGCCGGCCAGATGGTCCAGCAAATCCAGCAAATCCGCCGGGCCGCCCTTGGGCGTGATCGGATGCGGCGTGATGAGATGCGGCGGCTTCACCCCTTGATCCCCAGGAATCCAGCTTTCAACCGGGCGACCGTCGGCGCATCAAGCCCGCGGTTGGTTTTCGCCTCTTCGTCCAGCTTCGCCGCCATTTCCTTGGCGAGTTCGGCCTTGAGCTTGAGGATCAAGTCGGCGTCGGCCTTCTTGGCGCTCGCCAAATCTTTGAGCGCGCGCGCCAGCATCATCGCCGCTTCCGGGTCGATCACCACGCCGGCCGGGGCGCCCGCGCCGCCGCCGCCATCGC
>CALGOL010000225.1 GCA_937960755.1 uncultured Azospirillum sp. | reverse complement strand
GCTGGCGGCGCGACTGGCGGCGGCGGCGGAAACGACTGGCGGCGGAAAGCTGGGGGATTTTCTTTGTCGGTCTGGCGATGTCGGCGGCGATGCGCTAAAACCGCCGGAAATTGCCGCGCAAGCGGGCGAGACGACGCAAACTTCTTAAACTCCTCAAAGGCGGGTGGCGGGCGATGGCCTCTTATCAGTACGTCTATGTGATGAAGGGCCTGTCCAAGGCCTATCCCGGCGGTAAAAAGGTGCTGGACAACGTCTGGCTGTCGTTTTTGCCGGGGGCGAAGATTGGCGTGCTGGGCGTCAACGGCGCCGGTAAATCGACGCTGATGAAGATCATGGCCGGCATGGACACCGAGTTCACCGGCGAAGCCTGGGCCGCCAAGGGGGCCAAGGTCGGCTATCTGCCGCAGGAGCCGCAGCTTGACCCCACCAAGACGGTGGCGGAAAACGTGCTGGACGCGCTGGCGGAAACCAAGGCGCTGGTGGACCGCTTCAACGCGGTGTCCGAAGCCATGGCCGACCCCGACGCCGATTTTGACGCGCTGCTGACCGAACAGGCGGAATTGCAGGAAAAGATCGACGCCGCCGACGCTTGGGACCTGGAGCGCACGGTGGAGATCGCCATGGACGCGCTGCGCTGCCCGCCGGGCGACGCCGCGGTCGATAAGCTGTCGGGCGGCGAGCGCCGCCGCGTCGCCTTGTGCAAGCTGCTGCTGGAAAAGCCCGACCTGCTGCTGCTCGACGAACCCACCAACCACCTTGACGCCGAATCGGTGGCGTGGCTGGAAACCCATTTGAAGGAATACACCGGCACTGTGGTGCTGGTCACCCACGACCGTTACTTCCTGGAGAACGTCACGGGCTGGATCCTCGAACTCGACCGCGGCCAGGGCATCCCCTACGAAGGCTCCTACGCCGCGTGGCTGGAGCAGAAGCAAAAGCGTCTGGAGCAGGAAGGCCGCACCGAAGTCGCCCGCCAGAAGCAGCTTTCCAGCGAATTGGAATGGGTGCGCCAGAGCCCGAAGGCCCGTCAGGCCAAATCAAAAGCCCGCATCGCGGCTTACGAGGAATTGCTGGCGAAGTCGAAGGAAGCCGCGCCGGAAAACGCCCAGATCGTCATCCCGACGCCGGAGCGCCTGGGCGGCATCGTCATCGAGGCGGAGAACATCTCCAAGGGCTTCGGCGACCGGCTGCTGATCGACGATTTGTCGTTCAAGCTGCCGCCGGGCGGCATTGTCGGCGTCATCGGCCCCAACGGCGCCGGCAAATCCACCCTGTTCCGCATGATTACCGCGCAAGATGCGCCGGATAAGGGTTCTTTCCGCGTCGGCGAGACGGTGAAGCTGGGCTATGTCGACCAGAGCCGCGACAGCCTCGACGCCAAGAAGACGGTGTGGGAGGAAATCTCGGACGGTCTCGACGTGGTGGAGCTGGGCAAGCGCACCATGCCGAGCCGCGCCTATGTCGGCTCGTTCAACTTCAAGGGCTCCGACCAGCAAAAGAAGGTCGGGCAGTTGTCGGGCGGCGAGCGCAACCGCGTGCATCTCGCCAAGATGCTGAAGTCGGGCGCGAACGTCCTGCTGCTCGACGAACCGACCAATGATTTGGACGTCGACACCTTGCGGGCCTTGGAAGACGCGCTGGTGGATTTCCCCGGCTGCGCCGTGGTCATCAGCCACGATCGCTGGTTCCTTGACCGCATCGCCACGCACATCCTGGCCTTTGAAGGCGACAGCCATGTCGAATGGTTCGAAGGCAACTTCCAGGATTATGAAGCTGACAAGAAACGCCGCCTGGGCGACGACGCGGTGAACCCGCATCGCATCCGCTATAAGCCGTTGGTGCGTTGAGTTTTATCGGGTGAGGTTGGCGGGGGCGACGCTCCCGCTTCCCCCGCTCCGCCTCCCGGCCCTTCGCTTTACCGGCGTGGGGCGGGTTGGCCTTTGGAAGCTGGGGGGATGAAGGTTGACGAACCGGGCGTCCGAGCCCATCATCGGCCCATGAATCACATTGTCAATCCAACCGCCGGGCGCCAACCGCCCGAGGATGTGGCCGAAGGGCGCGAAGCGTTGCGGCGGGAATTGTCGCGTCGCATGACCGATTCCGCCCCCGCGCTTGATGGCGAGGCGATTTTCGCAGCGCTTCGCCGCGATCATGCCGAGCGCTTCGCCAACGAATGACGTTTCGTTTTCATCCGCGGGCGCGGGACGATTTGCGGGCGATTTATGATTATGTCGTGACGGACAATCCGGCTGCGGCGGGCGCGTTGATCGAGCGTTTTCAAGACGCCTGTCGGTTTAACGGCCAAGCGCCGCGAGCGGGACGAGACCGCTCAGACTTTGTTGTCGGATTGCGGAGTTTTCCAGTCGGAAAGTATCTTCTGTTGTATCGCATCATCGGTGTCGGCGTAGAGATCGTCTACGTCGCCCATGGCGCTCGTGATCTCGCCGCCTTGCTTGATAACGACGCGCGTGACTGACGTCGGGGGTGGCGAACGGCCGCCTCCGCTTTCCCCCCATTCGCCCGCGAAATGCGTCGCCATAAAACAGTCCGCCATTGCAAGCGATAATAATTTCAAAAACTTAACAGATATAGAAAGACGATTGACAGATTCCTCGAATATGCAGATTGATCTTTTCTTGATGGCGTCACGCCAAACACCGGAGAGAGCAATGAACAAGAGCCTTGAGCACGTTCTCGACAAAGCGCACGAGCAAAAGTCGTTTAAGGAAGTCGCCGAGCTGTCGCCGGCCGCCCTGCAAGGCGTGTCCGACAAGGACGCCGAAGCGCTGAAGGCCGCTTTCGGCATCAAGACCATTCGCGATCTCGCCACCAACAAGTTCGTGCTGTGGGCCCAGGCCATCACCACCCTGGCGGCGGCGGAAAAGTAAAATCCGGCGCCGGCGCGCCAGTTAAACCGCTTAAAAAAGCTTCGGCGGCGTCGATCATCCAAGAGATCGCGCCGCCGAATGCTTTTAGGCAAAACCTAAAAACCGCTCAGCGCTGGAACTTCGCCAACTCCACCTGCGCCCGCAGGTCGATCTCGTCGAGCAACTGCGCCAGACCCGGATCGTCCACCGCCACTTTACGCGATTGCACCAGCCGCGACAGATCGACCAGCTTGTCGGCCGACAAATCCCCCGACAGCAGCCCGTGGCGGATGTCGTCCAGCTTGTCCAGCATGTCTTGCGCCCGCTTTTTGCCGCGCGACGCGCGGGCGGCGGCGTCGTCAACCTCCTGCGCCGCCAGAATGCCGCTCACCG
>CALGOL010000224.1 GCA_937960755.1 uncultured Azospirillum sp. | reverse complement strand
CTTCCGATCTTGGCGATTTTGAACGCCTCGGCGCCCGCGCGGTTGATGACGTCCAGCACGCCTTTCGGCCCGTCGCCGTGCGGGGCGTGGGGCGGCGGCGCTTCGTTCGGCGGCTCGACGTTAGAAAGCCTGCGCCCGGCGACATGATAGGCCACCGCCGCCGCCAGCAGCCCGCCAGCTAGCGACAACGCCATGGTCGGGCCGAAATCCAGCCCCATCGCCAGCAGCGGAAACACCACGTTGGCCTGCGCCATCGCCAGCACCATGGCGAAGGTGGCGGCCAGATGACGGTCGGAAGCGCCGCGCCGCTCCATCATCGCCAAAGTCGCCACCGGGGCGGCGAAGCTGACGAAATTGACCTGCACCGCGGCGAACACCCCAAGGCCGGTCAGGCCGAACGGCCGCAACGCCGGAGTCGCCGTAGCGACCAGCCGATCCAGCCAGCCCCACGCCTCCAGCAGCCGCATGACGGTCAGCATGACCACCATCACCGGCAGCAAGACGAACAGCGACAGTTCGACGGCGGAGCGCCCGGCGGGCAGCAGAGATTCGATGACGAAATTCATGGCGGCGACTTTCGCCGCGGCGCAGCAAGAACGCCAGCGATTTTTCCGCAAAGCCGCACCGCAGCCGCGGCGTTACGCTCGATGGATTTGACGCGCGGCTTGGCATAGGCTACCCACGGGTCCGCTCATTAGAACGATCCCAGCCGATGGAGCCGCCGATGAAGACGCTATACCTGATGCGCCATGGTAAGTCGGCTTGGGAGGACGCCGGGCTGGACGATCACAGCCGTCCCTTGGCGCCGCGCGGCTTTAAGGCCGCCGCCGCCGTCGGCCGCCGCTTGGCCCAATTGGGGGCGCGCCCGCAACTGGTGCTGTGCTCCACCGCCAAGCGCACCTCCGACACGCTGGATCTGGCGCTGGAGCATCTCGACGCCAAGCCGACCATTGAGCGGGAGAACGGGCTTTATCTCTGCGGGCCGCGGGTGCTGTCGGAGCGCGTCAAAGACGCCCCCAACGACATCGACAGCCTGCTGGTGGTGGCGCATAACCCCGACCTGCACGCCGTCTCCCTCGCCCTCGCCGGCCATGGCGAGGACGAGCATCACCTCGCCTTGGCGATGAAGTTTCCCACCGGCGCTTGCGCGGTGTTTGAAATCGACGCGACGCGCTGGCGCGACATCGACGCGACGCGCGCCCGGCTGGTGGAGTTCATCTTGCCGCGGAAACTGGCGTGACGGCGGCGGCCGGCCGCGAAATAGA
>CALGOL010000223.1 GCA_937960755.1 uncultured Azospirillum sp. | reverse complement strand
GACCACCGAGATCTACACTCTTTCCCTACACGACGCTCTTCCGATCTGCGGGCGCCGATACGGCGCCGATTCAGTGATGGGCTGAAACGGCGGCCCGAAACGAAAAGCGCTGCAATAGTGCTAAACAATCGACGGCGGGCGGGGGAACAGGCTAAGCAAACGGGACATGTTGGCCAGTTTTGGAACCCCGCCATGCCGTTCGAGTTGAAGCCGTTGTTTCGCCCGGAAGTCGTGCACACGGCGCTGGCTGCGGCGCCGCCGCCGGCGCCCAGCGAACGCGCGCTTGAACGGCTGGTGTTCTGGCGCGACCGGCTGGAAGGCGACGCCAAAAAGGGCGTCGGCGAAGCCTCGCACCTGCCGCAATTCGTCGCCGACCTCTTCGGCGAGGTGCTGGGCTATCGCAGCGACGTCGATTCCCCCGCCGCCTACACGCTGGCGCGCGAATACGTCAACCCGGTGGACGGCAAATGCGCCGACGCCGTCATCGGCCGTTTCGCCCCCGACCAGCCCCGCCGCCCGGTGATGGTGGTGGAGGGCAAGGGCCCCCTCGACCCGTTGGAGCGGCCGTGGGCCGGGCGGAAAAAATCCGCCGTCGAGCAAGCCTATCTCTACGCCGTCAATCTGTCGTGCGACTGGATCGTCGTCACCAACATGGCGGAAACCCGGCTGTATAACAAACGCGCCGACATGCGGGCGTTTGAACGCTTTGAAACCCGGCGGCTCGCCAATGAACCCCACACCCTGGCCCGCTTCGTCTTTGTTCTGGGGGCGGATTCGGTGCTGGAGCCGGGCGGCGGCTGCCGGCTTGACCGGCTGTTGGCCGAATCGGAACGCCAGGGCCGCGACCTGTCGGCGCAGTTCTATCAAGATTATCAGGAAATTCGTTACGCCCTGCTGGACGCGGTGCGGGAGCATAACCCGGCGTTGACTCACGACCGCGCCTTGGCGGCGACGCAAAAACTGCTGGATCGGGTGCTGTTCGCCGCGTTTTGCGAAGACCGCGGCCTGTTGCCCGCCGACATCGTCGAACGCGCGGTCGATACGGTCAACCCCTTCGTTCCGACGCCGCGCTGGTTGAATTTTCAAGCCCTGTTCCGCGCCATCGACGCCGGCTGCGCCCGGCTGAAAATCCCGCTTTACAACGGCGGATTGTTCGCCGCCGACGCCGACCTCGACGCGCTGACTCTGCCCGACGCGGCGTGCGAGAATTTCCGCCGGCTGGCGGCCTACAACTTCCGCCCCGCCATGGCGGCGATGGAGGCCGGCGGCGCCGCGGCCGCCGCCCCGGTGGTGGACGTCGATATTCTCGGCCATATTTTTGAGCAATCTATCGACGATCTTGACCGGCTGCGCGGCGAACTGGTCAGCGGCGATTATGAGGAAAAGCGCCGCCGCCAAGCCAAGGGCGGTAAAGGTCCGTCGCGGCGCAATCTCGGCGGCTCGTTTTACACCCCGGCCTTCGTCACCCGCCACATGGTCGATGAGGCGCTGACCCCGGTGCTGGCGGAACGTTTTGAGCGCTGTCGGGCGCGGCTGCTGGCCGACGCCGAAGCGCGGGAGGCCGCCCAGCCGGCGCGTCGCGGGAAAAAAGCCGCGTCGGCCGGCACGGTGCTGGAAGACCCCCGCGCCGCCGCCGCCAAGAACCTGACCGCCGAGCAGCGCGGCCATTTGGCGAATTTTTGGGAAGCGTGGCGGGAAGAATTGCAGACTGTCCGCATCCTTGACCCGGCCTGCGGCAGCGGCGCGTTTCTGATCGAATGCTTCGACCGAATGGCGGCGGCTTACGGCGAAGCGACGGCGCGGCTCGCCGACCTGTCGGGGGGGCAACTCGCGCTATTCGACGCCGACGCGACGATTTTGCGGCGCAATTTGTTCGGCGTCGACATCAGCGGCGAAGCGGTCAACATCTGCCGGCTGAGCCTGTGGATCAAAACCGCCAAGCGCGACGCGCCGCTCACCGGCCTTGACGACAACGTCATCCAGGGCGACAGCCTGATTGACGATCCGGCGTTCAGCGCCCGCGCGGTGGATTTCGCCGCGCGCTTCCCCCAGGCGTTTGAGCAGGGCGGTTTCGACGTGGTGATCGGCAACCCGCCCTATGTGCGCCAGGAGTTGATCGGCGACGCCAAGCCGTTCTTGCAAAAGCGCTACCGCGCCTTTCACGGCATGGCCGACTTGTATGTTTACTTTTATGAGCGCGGGCTGGAGCTGCTGCGCCCCGGCGGGCGGCTGTCTTACGTCGTCACCAACAAATGGCTTAAAGCCGGTTACGGCGAAGGCTTGCGCGGCTTATTCGCCGATAGCGCTTGGCTGGAAAGCGTGGTGGATTTCGGCCACGCCAAGGCGATATTCCCCGACGCCGACGTATTCCCCTGCGTCGTGCTGGCCCGCAAGCCCGAGCCAAGCGCCGAACCGCCGACCGAAACCCGCGTCTGCGCCGTGCCGCGCGACCAGTTGCGCATCGACGATTTGACCCGGCAGACGGCGGATGAGGGCTTTTTCCTGCCGCGCGACCATTTCGGCGCGGCGCCGTGGCGTTTGGAGCCGCCGCAAGCGTTGGCCTTGATGGATAAAATCGCGCGAGCCGGCGCGCCGCTGGTCGAATACGCCGGGACCAAGCCCTATCGCGGCGTGCTGACCGGGCTGAACGAGGCGTTCCTGATCGACGGCGCGACGCGGCGGCGGCTGATCGACCAGGACCCGGCGTGCGCCGAGTTGATAAAGCCTTATTTGCGCGGCCAGGACGTCAAGCGCTGGGCGTCCCCCGCCAGCGATCTTTTCATGATTGTGATGAAGTCGAGCGGCGATCATTCTTGGCCGTGGGCGCAAGCTGACAACGAAACGACGGCGGAAAAACTATTCGCGGCCACATATCCCAGCCTGCACCGCTGGTTCAAACCGTGGGAGGAGCGGTTGCGCAAACGTCAAGACAAAGGGCGGTATTGGTGGGAGCTACGCCCATGCGCGTATTATGAAAAATTTGAAGGAAAAATGATTTTATACAAGGATATTATGTATAATTCAAAATTCAGTTACGTATATGACGGCGCTTATGTGAATAATACAGTATATTTTATCGAATCATCAGACTTGCATATTTTAAGTGCGCTATCTTCACCGCTTATGTGGTGGTACACATGGCGTAAGTTTGAGCATGCAAAAGATGAGGCTTTACGCTTTTTCACCGACTTCGTTCAAGCTCTCCCCATCGCGCCTTGTCCCGCCGACGCCCGCGACGAGATGGCGGCGGCGGTGGAGCGGCTGACCGACATCCATCGGCGGAAATACGCCGCCGCCGCCGATTGGCGCGACTGGCTGCGTCTTCAGCACGGGTTAGAAAAACCCGGCCGCGCCCTCGCCATGCCGTTCGCCTTGACCGGTGACGGCGTCGCCGAACAGGTCAAGGCCGCCCGCGGCGCGCGCCGTCCGCTATCGCCGTCGGACCTCAAGGGTCTGAAAAGCGCCGTCGCTGAAACCGTCGAACCCGTCCGCGCCCTGCTGCGGGAGGCGGAAGGGCTGGAGCGCCGGCTGTCCGACATTGTCAATCGCGCCTATGGGCTGGACGCCGACGACATCGCCCTGCTGCGCCGCACCGCGCCGCCGCGCACCCCGCTGTTCGCCGCCGACGGCGACGCGGAGCCGGAAGGCGACGACGACGAATGATGCGCCGGGTCTCGCTTTACCCCCCGACCTCGCGCAGAAAATCCCGGATGATTTCGCGATAGCGCCGGCCGTCGAAGCTGGGGAAGTGGCCGCCGTGAACGACGCGCACCGGCAGCTTCTCCAACCGCCGCATGGTCTCAACGTAAGCGCCAAGGTCGGAATGGCCCAAATCATACGACAGCGGGCCATCGTACACCGCGTCGCCGGAAAACAGCGTTTCCGTCGCCGCCTCCCATAGCGCGATGCTGCCCGGCGAATGGCCGGGGGCGTGGATCACTTCAAACCGCCGGTCGCCCAAATCCACCACGTCGCCATCCGCCAACAGCCGGGTTGGCGGGGCCGGGCGCACTTGATATCGCGCGGCGTCCCAGCCGGCGGGAAAAGCGTCGAACATCTCGTCGGTGGCGAAATCCGCCGCCAGCGTCGCGGCGCGGGTGGGGTTGGCGAGGATTTCCGCCTCGCAAGGGTGGCACGCCCGGTCAGGAAATTCATGATGGCCGCCGATGTGGTCAAAGTGGCTGTGGCTCGCCACCGCCAGCAACGGGCGTTCGCAGAGCAGCCGGACATGGCGACGCAGCGGGGTTACGCCCGCGCCGCTGTCCACCAACAAATCTTGCGCGCGGCCGCGCACGTGCCAGATGTTGCAACGGTAATAGGGCTTGATGAACGGCTCTTCGATCAGGCTGACGCCGTCGCCCACCGCCGTAACCCGATGCCAATTGTCGGGCAAAACAATAGTAACCATAACTAAGCAAACCTCCGAATCGTGCAAAAAGCGTCTCTTTGGTTTAATTTTTCGTCATGATTTCTATCGAGTAATATTTTATTAATAATTCACGGTGTAGGCAATACCGCGTAGGCGCCGGTTTGCGGGGGTTGTTAGCCAATGTCTGGATGTTGCCTGACGAAGGGCATTGATAACTTAACTTTTCTCGTCGTCGATGACGATGCTTTTATGCGCCAGCTTTTGAGTAAAGTTCTTTGGAGTTTTGGGGCCGGCGACGTGCTGACCGCTGAAAGCGGTGAAGAAGGGCTGCGGATACTCCACGCTTGCCATATTGATTTAATTGTCTGCGACGTCGTTATGGGCGGCATCAGCGGTTTGAAGTTCGTTAAGCTGGTGCGCGACATGCATGTTATCGATGGCAGCGGCCGGCATCTGACCCCTATCGTCATGTTGACCGCGCACGCCGACGAGCAGGTGGTCACGGCGGCGATGCGGCTGGGCGCGAACGGCTGCTTGGTTAAACCGCTGTCGGTCGGCCACCTTGCGAAAATGATTTCACGCCTGTGCGGCGTGACGGCGCCCGCGGTTCCAGCCGGCGCCCAGCGGCGCGCCGGCTGACTCCGCCGCCTTCCCGCCGTAAGATTGCAGTGGCGACGAAGCAAACGTTCCATTTTGGACACGAATAATCTAAAAAATTTCCATTGCGCTTGATAACGCCGTTTGCGAATGCGACAAACCAGCGCTACCATTCCACCCCCCGTCATCCCGCGGCGTCTGGTTTTTCGCGGGGGCGGAATGAACGAAAAAAGCCGGCGGCCCGTTGGACCCCGGCGGCGCCCAAGCACCTTTCGAGGATCAAATGGCCGAGACCGATTCCCGCCGCGTCACCGACGAAGAAGCCCTGCTGCTGCATTCCGGCGGCCGTCCGGGCAAGCTGGAGATCACCCCCACCAAGCCCTTGACCACCCAGCGCGATCTGGCTCTGGCCTATTCCCCCGGCGTCGCCGTCCCGTGCTTGCGCATTCACGAGGACCCGTCGACCGCCTATGACTACACCGCCAAGGGCAACATCGTCGCGGTGATCTCCAACGGCACCGCCGTTCTTGGCCTGGGCGATCTGGGGGCCTTGGCCTCCAAGCCGGTGATGGAAGGCAAGGCGGTGCTGTTCAAGCGCTTCGCCGACGTGGACGGCATCGACCTTGAAGTCGACACCCACGACACCGAAGCCTTCATCAACGCGGTGCGTTATCTCGGCCCGTCCTTCGGCGGCATCAATCTCGAAGACATCAAGGCGCCGGAATGCTTCATCATTGAAGAACGCTTGCGCGAGCTGATGGACATTCCGGTGTTCCACGACGACCAGCACGGCACCGCCATCATCGCCGCCGCCGGCCTGATTAACGCCTGCGACATCACCGGCCGTTCGCTGCGCGACATTAAGATGGTGGTGAACGGCGCCGGGGCCGCCGGCATCGCCTGCGCCGAGTTGTTCAACTCGATGGGCGTGACGCGGGAAAACATCATCCTATGCGACACCAAGGGCGTGGTCTATCGCGGCCGCACCGAAGGCATGAACCAGTGGAAGTCTGGCTTCGCGGTGGAGACCGACCGCCGCAGCCTCGCCGACGCGGTGGCGGGGGCCGACGTCTTCGTCGGCCTGTCGGCCAAAGGCGCGATGACCCCGGCGATGGTGAAATCAATGGCCGCCAAGCCGATCATCTTCGCGCTGGCCAACCCCGACCCGGAAATCACCCCGGAAGAAGTGCGCGCGGTGCGCGGCGACGCCATCGTTGCGACGGGGCGTTCCGATTATCCCAATCAGGTCAACAACGTCCTGGGCTTTCCCTACATCTTCCGCGGCGCTTTGGATTGCCGCGCCACCACCATCAACGAACAGATGAAGGTGGCGGCGGCCAAGGCGCTGGCGGCTTTGGCGCGCGAGGACGTGCCGGACGAGGTGGACGCCGCCTATTCCGGGCGTCGGCTGCGCTACGGGCCGGAATACATCATCCCGGTGCCGTTCGACCCGCGCCTGATCGTCACCGTGCCGCCCGCGGTGGCGCAGGCGGCGATGGAGACCGGCGTCGCCAAGAAGCCGATCGTCGATATGACCGGCTATAAGCATTCTTTGCGCATGCGGCTCGACCCCACCGCCGATTCGCTGGAAATGATCCTGGAAAAGGTGCGCAACAATCCGCGCCGGGTGGTGTTCGCCGAAGGGGAAGAAGAGCGCTCGATCCGCGCCGCGCTGGCCTACCGCAACGCCGGCTTCGGCACGCCCGTGCTGATCGGCCGTGAGGAGATCATTCAAGAGCAATTGGCCGCCATCGGTCAGCCCAACGCCAAGCTGGAAGTGCATAACGCCCGGCTGTCGGACGCTAACCGCCGCTACACCGACTATCTCTATCGCCGCCAGCAGCGCAAAGGCGCGCTTTATCGCGACTGCCAGCGCATGGTGAACCAGGAGCGCAACGTGTTCGGCGCGCTGATGGTGGCGCAAGGCGACGCTCACGCCATGGTCACCGGCCTGACCCGCTCGTTCCCGGTCGCCTTCGACGAGGTCAGCCGGGTGGTGGACGCGCGCTCCGGCGAACGGGTGTTCGGCCTGACGGTGTACGTTTCCCGCCAGCGCACGGTGTTCATCGCCGACACCACGGTGAACGTGCAACCCAACGCCGAAATGCTGGCCGACATCGCCGTGCAGTCGGCGGCCAAGGCCCGCCAGATGGGGCATGAGCCGCGGGTGGCGTTCCTGTCCTTCTCCAACTTCGGCCAGAATCAGGCGCCCAACGCCGACCCGTTGCGCGAAGCCGTCGGCTTGCTGGACCAGCGCCGGGTGGATTTTGAATACGACGGCGAAATGTCGGCCGACGTGGCGCTGGATTCGGCCTTGATGAAGCGGGTTTATCCGTTCTGCCGGCTGTCGGGCGCGGCCAATGTGCTGATTATGCCGGGGCTGCACTCGGCCAACATCTCCGCCAAGCTGCTGCACCGCATGGCCGGCGGCCAGATGATCGGCCCGCTGCTGATCGGTTTGGACAAGCCGGTGCAGATCGTGCCGATGGGCGCCACCGTCAACGACATCGTCACCGCCGCGGCTTTGGCGGCGCATGATTCGCTGCCGTGGTGAGGCGAGCGGCGCGGCATTGACGGCGCGTGGCGGTGGAGGCGGGAAGCGCCTTTCGCCGCCATGACCGTCCGTCGTTGCGCCGCGAAGCCGCCCCGCGCCCTATGGCTTCCGCCCGCCAGTTGCCCTATAACGTGGGCGTTTCTTGTCCGAGATTAAGGTTTCCACACCCATGCATCCCTACCGCACGCACACTTGCGGCCAGTTGCGCGACACTGACGCCGATTCCATCGTCCGCCTGTCCGGCTGGATCAACCGCAAGCGCGACCATGGTCAGCTTCTGTTCATCGACCTGCGCGACCATTACGGCCTGACCCAGTGCGTGGTGGACACCTCCAGCCCGCACTTCGCCGTGCTGGAGCGTTTGCGGGTGGAATCGGTCGTCACCGTCACCGGCAAGGTGGTGAAGCGGTCGGCGGAAACCATCAACGACAAGCTGCCCACCGGCCGCATTGAGGTGTACGTCGCCGACCTGACCGTGCAGTCGGAAGCCGAAACCCTGCCGATGCCGGTGAACCAGGACGCCGACACCGGCGAAGACGTGCGCCTGCGCTACCGCTTCCTCGACCTGCGCCGCGAGCGGCTGCATGAGAACATCGCGCTGCGCTCCAACGTCATCGCCTCGGCCCGCCGCCGCATGATCGAGCAGGGCTTCACCGAGTTCCAGACGCCGATCCTCACGGCCTCCTCCCCCGAAGGCGCGCGCGACTATCTGGTGCCCAGCCGCAATCACCCCGGCAAGTTCTACGCCCTGCCGCAGGCGCCGCAGCAGTTCAAGCAGTTGCTGATGGTGGCGGGCTTCGACCGCTACTTCCAGATTGCGCCCTGCTTCCGCGATGAAGACGCCCGCGCCGACCGCAGCCCCGGCGAATTCTACCAGCTCGATTTTGAGATGTCGTACGTCACGCAAGACGACGTCTTCAACGCTATCGAGCCGGTGCTGCACGGGCTGTTCACCGAGTTCGGCGGCTTCCGCCGCGACAGCCAGCCGGCGATTTCCGCCATGCCGTTCGTGCGGATTCCTTACGAGGAATCGATGCTGAAGTACGGCAACGACAAGCCCGACCTGCGCAACCCGCTGGTCATCGTCGACGTCACCGAAGTCTTCCAGCGCGCCGACGTCGAATTCCGCGCCTTCAAGGGCGTGATCGACAAGGGCGGCGTGGTGCGCACCGTCAAGGCGCCGAAGGTCGCCGACCGGCCGCGCAGCTTCTTCGACAAGCTGAACGATTGGGCCAAGGAGCAGGGCGCGCCCGGTCTCGGCTACATTCTGTTTGAAAACGGTTCGGGCAAGGGTCCGATCGCCAAGTTCGTGCCGGAAGCGGCGCAAGTCGCCTTGCGGGAACTGACCGGCGCTGAAGACGGCGACGCGGTGTTCTTCGTCTGCGACCAGAAAGACGCGGCGGCCAAGCTGGCGGGCCAGGCCCGCACCAAGCTGGGGCAGGAATTGGACCTGATCGAGAAGAACGCTTTCCGCTTCTGCTGGATCGTCGACTTCCCGATGTTCGAAAAGGACGAAGAGACCGGCCAGGTCATCTTCTCGCACAACCCCTTCTCCATGCCGCAAGGCGGGCTGAAGGCGTTGCAGGAGATGAACCCCTTGGACATCAAGGCCTACCAGTACGACATCGTCTGCAACGGCATCGAGTTGTCGTCGGGCGCCATTCGGAACCATTTGCCGGAAGTGATGTACAAGGCGTTTGAAATCGCCGGCTACCCCGCTTCGGAACTGGAGGCGCGCTTTGGCGGCATGCTGAACGCCTTCAAGCTGGGCGCCCCGCCGCACGGCGGCTCGGCCCCCGGCATCGACCGCATCGTCATGCTGCTGGCCGACGAGCCGAACATCCGCGAAGTGATCTGCTTCCCGCTCAACCAGCGCGCCGAAGACTTGCTGATGCAGGCCCCGGCCCCGGTGGACGAAACCCGTCTGCGGGAATTGCATTTGAAGCTGAACCTGCCCAAGCCCAAGGCCGGGACGGCCCCGGCGGCGGGGGCTGCGAAGGAAGGGTAAGGGATAATGGAGATTTACTTCGATGCGCTTGCTGCATTACGTCGAAATTGAAAACTTCAAACGGTTCGGCGAAAAACAGCGCATCGAACTGGACCACCCGGCGGTCCTGATCGGCCCGAACAACTGCGGCAAGACCAGCGCCATTCAAGCGCTGGCGCTGTGGTCGCAGGCGGTGAAAACTTGGTACGATGCCCGTAAGGACTCCAGCGCCAAGGAACGCACGGCGACGGCGCTCAACCGTCTGGCCATCGTCGCTGTGCCGGTGCGACGCACCCGATTCTTTTGGCATAACGTCGCCGTCCGAAGCCGTAGTCAGGACATTCCCCTGCGCATAACCGTCGGCGTCGCTTTGAAGAACGATGTCACGCCAGTGACGATCAGGTTTCGCAATCAAGGCGACGAACTGGTCTACTGCAATCCGGAAGGGGACGCCGCCAGTGACATGGCGCTGTTAGCATACGCCGCGTCATTGAACGTTGAGTTACTCTATCCGATGTCTGGGCTGGAAACAGAGGAGCCTGTTCTCCAGCCCGGCAGAATCGACGTGCTGCTGGGGCTGGGACAAACAGCGCAGGTGCTGCGTAATCTCTGTTTGATCGTTTACAAGAATTCATCGGACGACTGGCGGCGCATCGTCGATCTGATGAACCGGCTTTTCGGCGCCGAGTTAGGCGAACCGCTGGAGACCAACCGCGGCGCCATCGAATTGAGTTATCGTCAGCCGGACGTCAAAGACCCGCTGGACCTGTCGTCATCCGGCCGCGGATTCCAACAGTTACTGCTTATTCTGGCTTACCTTTATTCCCATAAAGGCGGCGTGCTGCTGGTGGACGAGCCCGACGCCCATTTGGAAATCTTACGGCAAAAGCAGATTTACGTGCTGCTGCGCGACGCCGCGTCGGAAAATAAATCCCAAGTGGTGATGGTGACGCATTCGGAGGTCATTCTGGAGGAGGCGCTCGACAGTAACTTGACGCTGCTGATCGACGGCAAGGCTGACGATCTCGCCAAAAAAGCTGATATCAAGAATAGTCTGAAGCATTTCGGCGCCCAGCATTACGTTAAGGCGCGCGAGCGCGGCTATGTATTGTATGTCGAGGGCGGCACGGATGTCGACATGCTGCGCGCGCTTGCCGAACGCCTGAGCCATCCAGTGCTTGAAGTCTGGGACGACCGGATTAATTCATACTATGTGCAGAATAATTATCCAACCCAAGACGCCAGCGCGGAATTAGAACGGGTGGAAGGCGGATTCGGCGTCAAGCCGGAAGATCACTTTACTGGATTACGCAATCTATTGCCTGGGCTGCGGGGGCTCGCCATTCTCGATAATGACGGCGCCAACCGCCGGAGTCGGGCTTTAGGTGATTTGACGATTTCGTACTGGAAGCGATACGAGACGGAAAATTACTTCATAACGCCGGCGTTATTGGAGCGCTATGCCCTGGAGCAATACCGCGACCTTGAGCTTTTTGACGGGTATCGCCCTGAAATCAACGAAATCCTCGCTTTACTTGTACTAGACAAGGTTTTTGACGGCGACGAGAGCGAGTTTAAAACGTGGCGCGGTTCATCACCGGATGCGGCGCGCCTGATTTGGAACGCTAAAACCGAACGACTCAAGCTCAGCACATTCGCTGAAGAGTTTTTCCGCCGCCTGAGCGCCAAACTGGGTGGGTCGATGCTGCTGCGCAAGGGCGAACTGCATCGTCTTGTCACCTTTGTCGCATTGGAAACCATTCCGCCGGAGGTATCGGAAAAGCTGGACCTGCTGCGGAATCTGTTTGGCGGGACAAAATAGGGGGCAACTTGTAAGCAATACTTACAAGTTGCCCCCTACTCCGCCGGCTCCAACGCCGCGTCGCGACCGGCATGACGGTCGGCCTCGGCGATCAGCAAATCATAAATCATCTCCAAGCTCATCGGCCGGCCGGTCAGATAGCCTTGCACATAGCGGCAGCCCAGCGAGGCCAGACACGCCGCCTGCTCTTCGGTCTCAACCCCTTCCGCCACCACGTCCACCTCTATGCCGCGGGCCATGGAGATGATCGCCGACGCCAGAGCCACATCGTCGGCGTCAGGCAGATCCTGCACGAACAAGCGGTCGATCTTCAGCGCCTGAACCGGCAATTGCCGCAGCCGCGACAGCGACGAATAGCCTTTGCCGAAATCGTCCAGCGATATCTTGTAGCCCGCGCCGGCCAAGCGGCCCAGCAGGGCGATGGCCTTGTCTTCCGACACCAGCAGGCTGTTTTCCGTCACCTCCAGCCCGATGTTCGCCGGGGTGAGGCCGTAGCGCACGCACGCCTCCATCACCACCCGATCCAACACCGCGTCGGCCCCCAACTGGCGGCCCGACACGTTGATCGCGGTGCGCGGCGGCGCGGCGCCGCGGTCGATCATATGGCGCAAATCGGCGCACACCCGGTCGATGACGAATTCCCCCAGCCGGTTGGCCAACCCGGTCTCCTCCACCAGCGGAATGAACTGGTCGGGCGGGATCAGGCCGCGTTCCGGCGTCTTCCAGCGCACCAGCGCCTCCAGCCCGATGATGCGGCGGGTCGCCAGCTCGACTTGCGGCTGGTAGACCATGAACAATTCGCCTTCTTTCAGGCCGCGGGCGAAGTTGCGCTCAAACTGCACCCGCGCCTCGACCCGGCGGTTCAGTTCGGTGGTGAAGAACTGGTGGTTGTTCCGCCCCAGCGCCTTGGCGTGATAGAGCGCCGCGTCGGCGTTGCGCATCAGCCCGTCCGGGTCGGTCCCGTCGTCGGGATAGACCGCGATGCCGACCGAACCGGAAATGCCGGCCTCCGACCCGTCCAGCACCATCGGCATGGCGAGGGCTTCGGTGATCTTGCGGGCGATGGGGTCGAGAACGCTCGCGTCCTTGATGTTGGTGGCGATGATGGTGAACTCGTCCCCCGCCAGCCGCGCCACGGTGTCGGAGGAGCGCACGCAAGCGCGCAAGCGCTGCGCCACCTCCCGTAACAGATCGTCCCCCGCCTTGTGGCCCAGGGTGTCGTTGACCGCCTTGAAGCGGTCGAGGTCGAGGAACATCAGGCCGACCTTGGTTCCCGACCGCGACGCCTGCTCGAGCGCCTGATTGAGCCGGTCAAGGAACAATCGGCGGTTGGGCAGACTGGTGATAGTGTCGAAATTGGCGTGGCGCCACGCCGCCTCCTCCTTCTCCTTGCGCTCGGTGAGGTCGGAAAACAGCGCGATGCATTTATGGGTTCCGCCGTGGCTGGTGGGGGCGGCCGACAGCGAAACCCACATCGGCACCAGATCTTCATTCTTGCGCCGCAGCATCAATTCGCCCTGCCACGCGCCCTCCAGCTCCACCGTCGCCGCCAGCTTGCCGAAATGCGCTTCGCCATAGCGGGCGCTGCCGAGATGGCGCAACGACAGCCCGCGCGCTTCGCGCGGTTGGAAGCCGAGAATTTGGGTGAAGGCGCGGTTGACCGTCTCGATCCGGCCGTTTTCGTCCAGAATGGCGATGGCCTCCAGCGCGTTTTCAAAGACGGAGGCCGCCAATTGCAGCGATTCGGCGTTGCGCCGCGCCAAGGTCACATCCTCCACCACCGCCAGCACCACAGGGGCCTCACGGCCGGCGACGGTGGCGCGGGTCAGCCCCAGCCGCGCCCATATCATCTTGCCGCCGCCGCAGACGAACCGCGCCTCCACCGTGGCGGATTCGTCAAAGCCGGGCAGGGCGGCGCGGCGCAGCGCCGCCGCCACCACGTCGGCGTCTTCGCCGTAACACAGCGGCAACAGCGAGCGGCCGCGCAACGCCGCCGCCGAATGCTCCAGCATTTCCGCCAACGCGGCGTTGACGTCCAGCGCCTCGCCGCTTTCGTCCAGCACCGCCATGCCGAGCAGCGCCTCGTCGAATACGGCGCGAAAGCGCGCTTCGCTCTGCTTCAAGCGGTCTTCCACCTGCTTGCGGGTGGAAATGTCGCGAAAGGTGACGATATCCAGCCGGCCGACGTAGGAGTCGGCGTGTCCGGTGGTCATTTCGGCGGGAAAACGCCCGCCGTCGGCCCGAATGGCGGCGACTTCCCCCGGCGCAACGCCGCCCAGGCCCATGTCGGGCGGGGCGAACAGGTCGGAGACCAGCAAGGCCGCCGCCTGTTCGTCGCTGTGGCCGAACAGCGCCCGCGCCGCTTCGTTGCGAAACACCAGCCGGCCGTCGGACGAGAAGATAAAGATGGCGTCGGTGGAAACCTTGACGATGGCTTCGATCTTGGCCGACGCCTCTTGCAGCCGGTCCATGACGAAGTTGTAGCGCACGGCGATTTGCCCGGCTTCGGAGAACGGCTCCACCTTCATGCGCAACGACATGTCGCCGGTGCGGGCCTGCTCGTGAAATACTTCGTAGAGGTCGTGGTTTTCGTTCTTGGCGCCGTGTTCGGAAACGTTGAGACCGGAAGTTTCCTCATCCGCCCGCACCCGCAGACGCACCACCCGGCTCAGGCCGATCAGCAGCGGGTAAGGCAGCAGAAAGCCGACGACGAAGGCGGCGACGACGCCTTGCGCCTGAACGATGAACTGCGCTCCAGCGCTCAAGCCTGTGCCCAGCAACGCCGGGTCGGCGAACAGCGGCAACGCCAGCACGCCCCACAACCCGGCTCCCAAATGCACCGGGATCGCGCCCACCGCGTCGTCAATGCGCCGCGCCAGCAACAGACGCTCCAGCGACAACGTCACCAAGCCGCCGATGGCGCCGATCAGGATGGACGCCCCCAACGACACGGCGTGACAACTGGCGGTGATCGCCACCAGCCCGGCCAAAACGCCATTGAGCAGCGCCGACACGTCCCAGCGGCTGGTGACGACGCGGGCGGCGAACAGAGCGACGCAACCGCCCGCCGCTCCCGCCAGCATGGTGTTGACGACAATCGGCGCGATGCGGGTTTCCAGCTTCAGGGTCGAACCGCCGTTGAAGCCGATCCAGCCGAAAACCAAAATCATGACCCCCAACGCCGACAACGGCAGGTTGGACATCGGCACGTCGCGCGGTTTGCCGGTTTTTTCATCAAACCGCCCAATCCGCGGGCCGATCACCAGCAGCAACGCCAGCGACACCCAGCCGCCGACCTGATGCACCACGCTGGAGCCGGCCCAATCGACATAGCCCGCCGCCCCCAGCCAGCCCGCCATCGCGCCCTTTTCCACGCCGTTCCACGCCCAATGACCGAAAATCGGATAGATCAACCCGGACACCAGCGCGGTCACCGCGAGATAACCGGAAAAAGTCATGCGTTCCGCGGCGGCCCCGGAAACAATGGTGGCGGCGGTGGCGCAAAACATCGACTGGAACAAGAAGAAAATCATGTAGTCGTGGCCTTGATAACCGGCCAAGGCGAAACCGTCCAAGCCGATCCAGCCGCCCCACGACTTGCCGAACATCAAGGCGTAACCGAAAGACCAAAACACAACGACGGCGAGACAGTAATCAACGATGTTTTTCATCGCGACGTTGATGTTGTTTTTCGATCGGGTCAACCCGGTTTCAAAACATAAAAAGCCGCCTTGCATGGAGAACACCATTGCGGTGCACAGCGCGACCCACAGCAGATCCGGCAATTGCAAATTCATCGTCGCCGCTCTCCAAAACATCCGCCGACGTTTATGTCATCATACTATGCTGCATTGCACAATAGGCGTTCGTCGTCGTCGCTTCGGGCTGCGAGCGAAGCAATTTCAGCGCCAACGGCCGGGCGGGGCTGCCCTCCGCACGGCGCTTAACTGACCGGCTTGACGGCGGTCATGGCGGGCTGAATAGCTAATCATTTCAAATATAACGAATTGGTTCGTTCTTTTATAAGGAATCCCAGGTCATGCGTCTGGCGGAAGCCCTGTTGACCGCTTTGAAGGCCAGAGGCGCCCGCGCCGTCTTCGGCATTCCGGGCGATTTCGCCCTGCCGTTCTTCAAAGTGGCGGAGGAGAGCGGCGTTTTGCCGCTGCATACCCTTAGCCACGAACCCTCCGTCGGTTTCGCCGCCGACGGCGCGGCGCGCATGGGGGACGGCCGGACCGCTGGCGGACTGGGGGTGGCGGCGGTGACGTATGGCGCGGGCGCCCTTAATATGGTCAATCCGGTGGCCGCCGCTTATGTGGAAAAGTCTCCGCTGGTGGTGATTTCCGGCGCGCCGGGCCGGCATGAAGGCGACTCCGGCCTGATGATCCATCACCAAGGCAAGACGCTGGACAGCCAGTTCAACATCTTCAAGGAAATCACCTGCGCCCAAACCCGGCTGGACGACGCCGCCAAGGCCCCGGCGGAAATCGCCCGCGTGCTGGGGGCGTGCCGGGCGTGGTCGCGTCCGGTCTATATCGAATTGCCGCGCGACATGGTGGCGGCGGCGGTGGCGGCGGTTCCCGACGATCCGGCCTTGCCGTTCAATGAAGAGGCCGCGGCGGCCTGCGCCGACGATGTCCTGGCGACCTTGGCCAAGGCCGCCCGCCCGGCGCTGCTGGTGTGCGCCGAAGTGCGGCGCTATGGGCTGGAAGATAAAGTCGCCGAACTGGCGCGGCGCCTCGCCGTTCCCGTCGTCACCACCTTCATGGGCCGCGGGCTGTTGTCGGGAACCGCGACGCCGCCCTTGGGCGTCTATCTCGGCGTGGCGGGCGACGAGGGAGTGACCCGGCTGGTGGAGGAGTCCGACGGGCTTTTGATGCTGGGCGCGATTTTGTGCGACACCAATTTCTCAATTTCAAAGCGCAAGATTGACATGCGCCGCGCCGTCCACGCCGCCGACCGCCGGGTTTCCATCGGCTGGCGGCATTACGACGACCTGCCGCTTGACCGGCTGGTCGACGCTTTGCTGGAGCGCCTGCCGTCCGAGCCCGCCGCCCGCCCGGCGGCGGCCGT